>JANLOU010000444.1:0-5109 GCA_031366735.1 Candidatus Eiseniibacteriota bacterium | reverse complement strand
AGCTGATTCAGCTGGGTGTCCTTGCCGCGGTCATCCTCAGCCAACGCTTGATAGCGCTCTTCCATCTCGCGCAGGCGGTCCTGCATGACCGCCGCGGCCTGGCGCGTGTGTTCCTCGGCGTGGCGCGATTCCGGCGTGGGCCGGCCGGCGGCGTGCAGCCGTCGTGCGATCGCCAGTGCGGCAAGGCTCTTGACCGGGATGATCTCGCCCACACTCTGGCTCGGGAAGGCGTTCTTGCGCGGACTGGTGATGATCAACAGCCCCAGCAGGTCATCCTGGTCAGCCAGCGGCAGGCAGATGCTGGACTGCCACGCGATCGGCGCCGCCAAGGGCTGCAGTTGGACGGCCTCGAAACGGTCGGGTTCGTACACCGGGTTGGACTGGAACAGCTTGGCGAGGAACGACCGCCGACCGTCGGCATTGAAGAATGCACTGGGTTGGAAGAACTTTCGCACGAGTCGCGCCGGCAATTGGTCGACCGGGATGATCATGTCGCGGCGCTCGAGGCGCCCCTGTTCGCGCCCGTAGACCCGCACGAACGAGTCGCGGGTGCCCTCGTAGAACGCCAGCGTCGGGTGCCAATCCGGCTGCACCGCACGCAGATACGCGAGGAGTTGGTCGATCACGCCCTCGAGATCGAGCGAACTGGTGAGCCGCTCGGAGATATCGCGCAGATGGAACTTCGACATGATGCAGACCCCCTGCCTGGTGGATGCGGACGACCGGACACGCTGACACTGGCAATGCGTGTGCCGGGGGCAGCGTGCATCGTGCGAACGGCAGGGTGAATGCACGCACTCGGCCATGCCGCGCGCGGCGCGGACAGCGCTGGCGAGCGCATGGCGTCGTCGTTACAGTGAGCGGGTCCAGCGTCGTCCGTCCGCCTTCGCCGCTCAAGGAGTGCGCCATGCCCAAGCTGCTCACCGACCGTCCGCTCCTGCACATGACCTCCGAGTTGGGCCGCGTGATGGCGGCCGCGCGTGCGCGCGAGGCGGCGGGAGAGCGTGTGCTGCATCTGGAGCGCGGCGAGCCGGACTTCGATACGCCAGTCCACATCTGCGAGGCGCTCGCGAAAGCAGCTCGCGACGGCCACACCCATTACCCGGACCAGCGGGGTGAGCGCGCGTTGCGTGAAGCGCTGGTCGAGAAGCTGGCGCGCGAGAACGGATTCACCGCGCATCTGGACGACATCACGGTGACCGCCGGTGGAACGCACGGGCTGTTCATCACCATGCAGGCCCTGCTCGCCAGGGGGGACGAGTTATTGGTGCTGTCCCCGCATTGGATGGCGATTCCCAAGTTGGTGGGATTCGTCGAAGGGGCGGCGTATCGCTCGCTCCCTGTCTATCTCGAGTTGCAGTCGGGCGCATGGACCGCGGCCGCATTCGCGGATCACCTGCGCGCGGCATTGGCGCCCAACACCAAGGGCATCTACTGCAACTCCCCCAATAATCCGACCGGTGTGGTCCTGACCGCCGAGCAACTCCAGGCCATTGCCACCGTGGCGATCGAGCGGGACCTGTGGGTGATCAGTGACGAGGCCTACGAGCACTTGTTGTACGACGGCGTGAAGCACCAGAGCATCGCTGCGCTCCCCGGCATGGCCGAGCGCACCATCAGCGTCTATACATTCAGCAAGTCGTACGCG
The DNA here is from genome assembly GCA_031366735.1 of Candidatus Eiseniibacteriota bacterium. Classification (GTDB taxonomy): domain Bacteria; phylum Eisenbacteria; class RBG-16-71-46; order RBG-16-71-46; family RBG-16-71-46; genus CAIXRL01. Next base: position 3,461 of record JANLOU010000444.1, on the reverse strand, counting down.
ATGACGGGCTGGCGAGTGGGATATGTGGTGACCCCGCCCGCGATGCGCGCGGTGATGGGGCCGCTGCTCGCGTTCTACACCACGCATGGCGTGTTCCCCGCGTCGCAGCTGGCGGCGCTGGCCGCGGTCACTGGCCCGCAGGACGAGGTCTGGCGCATGCGCGATGCTTACGCGGAGCGCCGTGGCCTGCTTCTGACCGGGCTGCAGAGTTGCGCTGCCCTGATCGTGCCATCCCCCAAGGGCGCGTTCTATGTGTTCGCCGACATCTCGCGCGCCCGCGGCGCGCGCGATGTCTGGAGTCTGATCGACGAGTGGCTCACGCTCGGGGTGGCCGCGCTCCCGGGCACGGCGTTCGGACCGGCGTTCGGCGATTGGGTCCGCTTGGCACTCTGCACCCGGCGCGAGGATGTGGCCGAAGCGGCGCGACGCTTGGCGCAGCATCACGCAATGGAGGCGCGATCATGAGCACGAACGAACTGTGCGTGGCGCACCAAGTCCCGGACGAGACAACGGGCGTGCTGTTGGTGGGCGTGCTCGAATCGCAGGGCATTGAGGCCGTGCTGCGCTCGGCCAATGTGCCCGGCTACGGCACCTGGCTCAAGCGGGATTGGTCCACGACGGCGTGGGGCGAGATCCTGGTCGCGGCCGAGAATGTGGACGAGGCGCGCAGCATCATCGCCGAATACCTCGCGGCGCTACAGGAGGGTGGGCCGGTGACCGACGCCGAAGTCGGCCCACTCACCGAACCCGAAGCCTGATCACGAAGCCCCAAGGCGATTCGCCGCACGGGTGATGTGGCGGAGCCAAGCCTCAGGCTTCTTCCTCATCCTCGACCACCACCGTCTCCTCGTCGCCCTCGCCCGGGACTTCGATGAGGTAGGTATCGCCAACCCGTTGCGGGATGATCACGCGCGAGAGCGCCACGTCGAAGACTTCGTCCATGGACTCCACCGGGATCAACTCCAGGCGCTCCCGGACATCGGCGGGGATGTCGTCCACATCTTTCACATTCGCGCTGGGGAAGATCAGCGCCCGAAAGCCGGCGCGATACGCGGCCAGCGCCTTCTCGCGCATCCCGCCCACCACGAGCACTTTGCCGCGCAGGCTCACCTCGCCCGTCATGGCGATGTCGTGCTTGATCGCGCGGTCGCTCAATACCGAGGCGATCACCAACCCGATCGTCACGCCCGCCGAGGGACCGTCCTTGGGCACGCCGCCCGCCGGGAAATGGATGTGGATGTCGTAGCTCTGGAACGCGTTGGCCGGCACCTCGAGCGAGTCCGCGCGCGAGCGCACATACGAGTGCGCCGCCTGCACGGATTCCTTCATGACATCGCCCAGTTGGCCGGTGAGCACCACGCGACCGCTGCCGGGCATCTTGAGCGCCTCGACCACCAGCACCTCGCCGCCTGCCTGCGTCCACGCCAGCCCCATCGCCACACCCACTTCGTCGTCCTTGCCTGCCATCTCGGGTTGATAGACGCGATGCCCCAGGTACTCCTCGAGTTTGCCATGACCCGCCACATGCCGGCGCGCATCGCCGGTCGCGCGCGCGCGCGCCACCTTGCGACACACGGTGGCGATCTGGCGCGACAGCCCACGCACGCCCGCTTCGAGCGTGTAGTGGCGCACCATGGCGCGTAGTGATTCGTCGGGCAGCGTGAGGTCGCGCGGAGCCAGCCCATGCTCGCCCAGTTGCCGCGGCACCAGGAAGCGGCGCGCGATCTCGATCTTCTCGTCCTCGCTGTAGCCCGGCACCTCGATGACTTCGATGCGCTCTTGCAGTGTGTCGAGCACCATCTCGAGGTGGTTCGCGCACAAGAGCAACACGGTGTGCGACAAGTCCACCGGCAGGCCCAGATAGTGGTCGGTGAAATGCGAGTTGGCGTCCGGGTCGAGCAGTTCGAGCAGCACTTCGGCCACGCCCAGTCCGCCCTCGCCCACCAGGCGGTCGATGCCATCGATCATGAGCACGGGATTGCGGGCGCCGGCTTCGCGCAATGCGCGCACGATCTTGCCCGGTTGCGCGCCGGGGGTGGTGCGCGCTTCACCCAACAGCTCGACGGCGTCGCTGGTGCCCGACACATTGATGCGGGCGAACGGGCGTCCGAGCGCGCGCGCCACCGCCGCCCCGAGCGACGACTTGCCCGTGCCCGGAGGCCCCACGAGGCACAGCGCCGGCCCCGGCAGGTCGTGCTTCAGGCAACGCACCGCAAGGAACTCGACGATGCGCTCCTTGGCCTTGACCATGCCCAGTTGCTCGCGTTCGAGATACTCCTCCACATGGCGCAGGTCCGCGTCCTCGCGGACCGAGTGCTCCCATGGCATGGCCCACAACCACTGTAGGTAGGCGCGCACCTGCGCGGCTTCCGGCGAGCCCGCAGGCATGCGCCGCAGACGATCCATCTCGCGTTGCGACTGACGCGCGACTTCGGGCGGCAGGGCCGAAGTGGGTAGAGCGCCATGCGTGGCGCGCGTCTCCTCGCGTGCGCGCACGGGCGCTTCGGTCGCGGCGGTGGCGCGCAGTGCGCGCTTGGCCTGCAGCGGTCGCGGACGCATGGGGCGGGACATGTCGACTCCGTCGGTGGAGGTGCACGACCGTGTGCGAATCGGACGGGGGCGCTCTGCGGGCCTACCTGCCCGCCTACTCACTATGCAATTCGGCTGCCCCGGGCTCGGACACGAGGGGGAATCGCGGCGGGGCGCGCAAACACCTGTGGCGCCGGCGGTGCGCATGGACCTGCGCGGTGCCGGTTCGGCCACGGCGGTCACGCGGCGGGGGCAGGGAGCGTGCAGAGTGCCCGGTTGCCATGCAGAACGCAGTGCGCTCGCCCAGAAACACGAAACCCCGCCCTTTCGGGCGGGGTTCCATCACGCGAGCGAAGCGTGTGTGTTACAGCGAACGGACTAGCGGTAGATCGACTTGACCGAACCCCAGGTGCTCCTGGAGGTCGGGGTCGAGAGGCAGGCCGCGTTCGCCGGCGAAGCCGAGTTGCGCGGCACTGCATTCGTGACAAGCGTGAAGTTCGACACATTGTTGTCGGTGTCGACCGTGCCGCCGCCGTTACGCACAGCAGCGTTCGTGTTGTTGAGCGCGGCGGTCGCAGTGACCTCGGGACAGTTGCCCGTGCCGTAGGCCATCTTGTCGACCAGCGTTCCGGCAAGCTCAGAACCGCAAGGGAGGTTCGTGTTGACCGCATTGAACAAGGCGACCTTGCCCCCGACCCCTGCGCTGAGATTCGGACCGCCACTCTGATTGAAGTCCGGCGTGGGGGAGATCGCGCCGCCACCGGTGCCCGTAGTGCCGACCCCAACAAGGATGTACTTGCAGGACTGGATCAGCGTGTTGGCCGGGAACGTGAAGATATTGCTGGCCGAGCTACCCCAGTTGCCGGTCGCCGAACCGTACTCGATGGTCCAGCCGCCGATGTTCACGGCAGCGCCCGAGTTGTTGAAGATCT
>JANLOU010000385.1:0-5381 GCA_031366735.1 Candidatus Eiseniibacteriota bacterium | reverse complement strand
TACGGATCCAGCGACCCAGAGCCTCGACTTTGATGGCTCCATCCTCACTTGGATACGCAGCGGAAGTAGCCCGGAGGTCTGGCGCACCACGTTTGAACACTCCACCGATGGCGCGGACTGGATCAGCTTAGGCGCGGGCACGCGCATCGCCGGAGGCTGGCAGTTGCGGGGGCTTTCGTTTTCAAACCGCGAAGCCATTCGCGCACGAGGCTTCGTCACGGGGGGTAGCTGTTGTTCGAGGCGTTCTCCACAACTGTCCCGGCGCGCTTGAGCAAGGTTGCCGTCAGAACGGGAAATTGACCCCGAGCGTGAAGACCAGGTCGTCGTTAACCGCATCGCTCACAGCGAGTTGGACCTCGGCGATCAGGATCGTGCCGGGTTGCATGTGGTATTCGGTCCCCAGCCGCAGCGGCACGGACAGGTCGGTGGCATTGTTCCCGCCGGCGTTGGCCCGGGCGAACATGAATCCCACGCCGCCATAGGGCACCAGCGTCTGGCCGTTGCGCAGCGCGACGCGACGGCTCAACTGTGCGAGGGGACCCACCGACAGCACCGTGAAGTCCTCGGCGTTGTCGATTCCCAGCGCCGCGCCGAGCGAGAGGTCGAGCGGGAAGGTCTCGGTGTGCTTTGCCACCTGGGTCTTGAAGTCCATCCCCAACTTGATGGCGGTCCGGTTCACCCCGCCCACATCGACGCGCGACAGGCCGCCCACGAATCCGAAGTCGATGTTGGGGTACAGGCTCAGGCGCAACTGACCAAGCAGCGAGAGGTCGCTGCTGCTCATGCGCAGATAGATCCCGCCGAGGTGGCCGTTCAGGGGCAGAGGCTCGGCGCCGCCGAACTGGCCGAACACCTGCGCGCTCGAGACGCCCGGGCAGAGCAGGGCGCAGGACAGCGCGCCTGCGAGAAGGACTCGCTTCACTTGGACTTCTCCCTTCGACAATACCTGCGTTCATCCATGAACACGGGGAACCACTGCGCGTACCGTGCCAAGGTGGAGCCCTGTGGTCAAGCGTGGCTTGCTTCTCGAGTCGTGCCCGTGATACCTGAACCCGTATGCGATTGCTCAGTGACTTCGATGGAGTATGGACTCACCCGCGCGAGGAAGGTGTCGCGCAGGGCGTGCTGCTGGATGAACTGCTGGTGCTCTGGACCCCGCACGAGGAGCGCGAGGCCACGCGCGCATGGATCGCTGCGGCGCGCCTTGCGGTGTTGGCGGAGCCGTCGCGATACGGCTGGGCTCCCGGCGGGCGCCTGTCGTGCTTCGCGGACGAGGACCCCTTCGCGGTCCACAGCGCGCTGCTCCACTACTTGCAGGACAAGCGCGCGGTGGACGCGATCGCCGACCGGTTGGTGCGCGCGGCGCTTGCACATGGCCACAGCTCGCTCGAGGACTTCGGCGGCTGGTGCCATCGCGTCTCGGTGCGCACGCTGCAGCTTTCCCGGGGGCCAGCGATCCTGCCCGGCGCCGTACGAGCGGGGCTCGACATGCTCGGCCGCGGTGTGGACATCGTGGTGGTGTCCAACTCGGGAACGCAGAAGCTGGTGGATTGGTTCGCTCCCACCGCGCTGCCCACCGTGGTGGATGATCCGGCAGTCACCCCGCCCGCAGCAAGCGTGCGATTGCGCGGCAATGCGCTCAAGTTCGTGCTCGATGAGGTCGAACGCGCGCCATTGTCCGCGGGCTCCATCGTCGTCGAGACCGCTCGGCCGCACTACGAGCGGGTGATTCGGGCCGAGCTCGAACGCTACCAAGGGGTGCGAGCCGTGGTCGGGGACCTGTTCTCGATCGATCTGTCCCTGCCGCTGCGCCTGCGCCGAACCGAGCCGGCCTTCGCGGGGCTGCGATTGTTCTGGATCGTGCGCGATTACACGCCGGCGCGCATCCAGCGCGAACTGGCGGCGCATGCGCCCGAAGTGGAGCCCGTGTCGGGGCTCGAGGAAGTCGCCGCGCGCCTGCTCGCGGGCTGAGCTCAGCGCGGCAGGTCGTAGAACGCGGACGCCCAGGGCGCGCGCGGCGTGAATCCCAGTCGTCGATACAGCTTGAGCGCGGGCTCGTTCACATTGTTCACGAACAGGCACACTGTGCGGCTGCGCGCGAACAACCGCGTGCACATCTCGGCCAGCGCGCGCGTGGCCACGCCCTGGCCGCGCGCCTCCGGCGGGGTGTAGACGCCCGAGACCTGAGCGGCGTCGGCCGTCAGCGCCGAGAGCCCGGCGCGGAACACCAAGCCGCGCGCATCGCGCCACACCAGTGTGTGGCCATCGCGACAGTCTTCCTCGACGCGACGCGCATAGGCGACGGCATCCACTTCGCGGGGATCCTCGAGCAGCTCTTCGGCGCGAAGCGCGGCGCCGGTCTCGTAGAGCAGCGCATAGTCCTCGCGCCGCGCCGCGCGCAGCTCGGGCAGGGGTTCGAAGCCGGGCATTGCGCCGGGCTCGAGCGACAGATAGGTTTGCTCGCGATGCAGGCGCGCCTCGTGTCCGTTTCCGGGGAATCGTTCCAGCAGCGCCGCGACCGCGGTGCGGGTCCCGATCACCTGGAAGCGCCGGGGCAGCAGCTCGAGGCGTCGCTGGGCCTGCTCGCCCAGAAGGTGCAGGCCCTCGACATCATCGCCCACCGGCAGCACCGCGCCCGAGGTCCCACCCAGGAACAGCAACGCGGTGATCCGGCCCGCGCGACGCGTCACCCAGTACTCGTCCCGTGGTCGGGCGAGGGCGTCCCGCAGGATCAATGCCAGCAGGTAGACATTCAGCACCGCGTCAGCGTCCACGAAGGTGATCACCTCGGGAGCATCGGGTGGCCCCAGACGCTCGAGGACGGGAAGACCGATGTCGGGCGGCTGCGGCATGCTGGCTCGCGGGAAGAGGGGAGGGGGAGGGGAGACTGTACCGCGACACGCGCTTGGGTTGCCACTGTTCGTGTGCGGGTCGCGTGGACGCTGTACCTTGCCGCGCGTAGCATGGACCGTGCGAGGTGCCAATGAACGAGTTGGTGTTGGTGATCGAAGACGAGAAGGAGATTCGCGACCTCCTGCGCTACAATCTGGAGCGCGCGGGTTTCCGTGTTGCCGCGGCCGCCGACGGCGAGGAAGGGCTTCGACAGCTCTTCGCCTCACGCCCCGATGCGGTGGTGCTCGACCTGATGCTGCCGGGACACAACGGGCTCGAGATCCTGCGTGAGGTGCGCAACGAGCCCGTCACCGCGGACCTGCCCATGATCGTGCTCACGGCACGCGCGGCCGAAATGGATAAGCTGCTCGGCTTCGAGCACGGCGCCGACGACTACCTCACCAAGCCATTCAGTCCACGCGAACTGGTGGCGAGGCTCAAGGCTCTGCTGCGCCGCTCGCATCCCTCCCGCAGCGGTCCGGCCATCGAGCGCGGCGGGCTGCGTATCGATTCCGAATCGCGCGAAGCCTCGGTCGAAGGGCGCCCGTTGTCGCTCACCCCGCGTGAGTTCGAGTTGCTGGCGTTCTTCGCGCGCCATCCCAGTCGCGTCCTCACCCGCGAGGAATTGCTGCGCAAAGTCTGGGGCTATGACTATGTGGGCGAGACTCGCACGGTGGATGTGCATGTGCGACGCCTGCGCGCGAAACTCGGCGAGCATGATCGCTTGATCGAGACTGTGACCGGGGTGGGCTATAAGTTCGTCGGTGCCGCGCCGACGGCCTCGCGCTAGGCCCGGTCCGCCATGGCGCCTCGGTTGTGAACCACTCGCTCCGCACGCGACTTCTGATCGCGCTGGGTGTTGTCCTGTTCGGCGCCATCATTGCCCTTGCACTGTTCGAAGTCGGGGCGCAGCGGCGCTGGATCGTGCAGCGCTCGAACGACGAACTGCGGCGCGTGGCCCTCACGCTGGCGGGGACGCTGCCCCGAGCGGGATCGCGGAGTCTGGACCGCACTGCTGCCGAGCTCGATTCCTCGATTGCGCTGCGGATCACATTCATCGCCCGGGACGGACGCGTGTTGGCGGACTCGCGTGCGCAGGCCTCGACCATGGAGAACCATGGACAGCGACCCGAGGTGCTTGCGGCGCTCGCAGGCCGTCCCGGATTCGCGTTGCGCAGGAGCCGAACGACCGGGCTGGAGTTGTTGTATTGCGCGGTGCCGTTGTCCGATTACTCAGGCGCTGCGGTGCTGCGCGTGGCCGAACCGCTCGATCTGGTGCGGCGTCTGGACGGTGCATTCTTGCGGCTCATGTTCTCAATCGTGCTTCTGGTGGTCGTGACGAGCCTGGTCGCGATGGGGTGGGTGGCAGGGCGTTTCAACCGGCGCGCCAAGGAGCTCGAGGTGGTCGCCCGCGCGGTTGGGCGCGGAGGCCGGGCGATCCGTGCGCCGGAGATCCCCGCGGACGCCATGGGGCGGTTGGGCCGCGCGCTCAACCAGATGTCCTCCGAGCTGCGCCTGCGGATGGACGCGCTGCAGCGTGAGCGCGACGACCGCGAACAGATTCTCGCGCATATGAGTGACGGCGTGGCGCTGGTGGATGGCACCGGGCGACTCGCGCATGTGAACCATCCATTCGCGGCGATGCTCGGGGCGCCGCGGCCGGCCGCCCCGGGAACGCCATTCGCCGACTTCGTGCGCAACGCCGAGCTGGACGACCTGCTCCGCGCCGCGCGGCGCGAGGCGCACACGGTGGAGCGCGAACTCCGCTTGTGGCTGCCGCGTTCGCGCCTCGTGCGCGCTTCCGCGACACCGCTGGGTGGCCCAACCCCGCAACCGGTCCTGCTCGTGTTGCACGACCTGACCGAGGCCGAAGCGGTGAATCGCATGCGTCAGGATTTCGTCGCGAATGTCTCGCACGAACTCCGGACGCCGCTCACTTCGCTCACCGGGTATGCCGAGACGCTGCTCGATGGCGGGCTCGACGACGCGGAGCATCGCGTGGAGTTCGTGCGCATCATCCGCGACCAAGCGGTGCGGCTGCATCTGTTGGTTTCGGACCTCTTGTCCCTCGCCGATGTGGAGCGACCCGATGCGCAGTTGCGGGTGGAGCAGGTGGATCTGCGCGCGCTGGCCCAACGACACGCGGCCGGCCTGCGCGATACCGCGATGCGCCAGGGAATCGCCCTGAGCGTCATCGACGGCCCCGCCGTGTGGGTCGAGGGTGATCGCGTGCGACTGGAACAAGTGGTTGCGAATCTATTGGATAACGCGGTGAAGTACACCGAGAAGGGTTCCGTCGAGGTCCGCGTCGGCCAGCAGGAGGGACGCGCGTGGTGCGAGGTTCAAGATACCGGCCCGGGCATTCCCGCGGAGGACCTGCCGCGGATCTTCGAGCGCTCCTACCGCGTTATCCAATAGATTCGCAACCACTTGTTCCAGTCGCACGCGATCACCCTCGACCCACACGGCGGGGCCGTCGATGACGCTCA
>JANLOU010000037.1:0-2338 GCA_031366735.1 Candidatus Eiseniibacteriota bacterium | reverse complement strand
CCTTTGCCAAAGTGCTCGAGACCCTGGGCGCCGTCATCACCTTCCAAGGCGATTAGTGCACCAACTACACCACGAACCTCACCTCGGTCGAGGCGCCCTACGATCTGGTCAAGACCATGCGCGCGAGCATCTATGTGCTGGGCCCGCTGCTGGCGCGCATGGGCGCGGCCAAAGTGTCGTTGCCCGGCGGCTGCGCGTGGGGGCCGCGTCCGGTCAATCTGCACCTGACCGGTCTGGCGGCGCTCGGCGCGCAACTCGAGATCGACCACGGCTACATCGTGGGCGAGAACATCAAGTTGAAGGGCGCGAACTTCGACTTCGATGTGGTGAGCGTGGGGGCGACGGCCCAGATGATGATGGCGGCCGTGCTCGCCGAGGGCACCACCGTGTTGGACAATGTCGCGATCGAGCCCGACATCACCGTGCTCGGGCATATCCTGAACGCTTGCGGCGCGCGCATCACGGGCCTCGACACACGCCGGCTCACTATTTCGGGCGTCACCGAGCTCTCGCCGATCGACACCACGATCATTCCCGATCGGATCGAGGCGGCGACTTTTGCGGCGGCGGCGGCCATCACCGGCGGCTCCATCACGCTCGAGCGCGTCGTGCCCGAACACATGGAAGCGGCGCTGCAGAAGCTGGAGGAATGCGGCTGCGCGGTGGTGCGCGAGGTGGACGAGGTCACGGTCACCGGGCCGCCCAGACCGCACGCGGTGGAGGTCACCACCACGCCGTTCCCGGGATTCCCGACCGATATGCAGGCGCAGATGCTGGCGGTGGCGAGCATCGCCGCCGGCACCAGCGTGATCACCGATACGATCTACCTGGACCGCTTCACGCATGTGGCCGAGTTGGTTCGCATGGGCGCGAGCATCGAGCTCAAGAAAAATGTCGCGGTCGTCACGGGCATGGAGCGCCTCTCGGGCGCGCCGGTCATGGCCACCGACCTGCGCGCCAGCGCAGCGCTTGCGCTGGCGGCGCTCGTGGCCGAGGGCGAGACCACCATCTCGCGCATCTACCATCTGGACCGCGGCTACGAGCAGTTCGAGCGCAAGCTCACCCAGTTGGGTGCGCATGTGAAGCGCATCAAGGAGTGATCGGTCCTCAAGTGATGCGGCCTCGGGCATGAAGCAGTACGACCAGCAGTATTTTGACCGATGGTACCGGCGCTCCAACATCGGCGTGGGGCATCGCGACTTCATCGAGCGCAAGGTCAAGCTGGCCGTCGCCGCCGCCGAATATGTGCTGGGCCGCAAGCTCAAGAGCGTGCTCGATGTGGGCTGTGGCGAGGCGCCCTGGCGCGCGATCTTGAAGCGCATGCGCCCCGGCGTGAAGTACCTGGGCTTCGACTCCAGCGACTACGCGGTCGAGCGCTACGGCAAGCGGCGCAATATCCGCAAGGGTTCGCTCGCCGACCTCAGCTACATGGGGCTCGAGGGCCCGTACGATCTGGTGGTGTGCGCCGATGTGCTGCACTATGTGAAGTCATCCGAAGTGCGCCAAGGTCTGGTGACGCTGGCCAAGCTGCTCGATGGCGTGGCGTTCATCGAGGCGTTCACCAGCGCCGACGATATCCATGGCGACCATGCCGAGTTCCAGATGCGGACGCCGGCCGTGTACAAGCGCCTGTTCGCCGAGGCGGGCCTGTTGCCGCTCGGCTTGCATCTGTACACCACGCCCGAACGGGCCGAGGAGTTGGTGGTGCTGGAGAAGCCGGGCGCCTGACACCACCCGGCTTGCGCGCCGGGCTACTTGCGCGCGTAGTGCTCGCGCGCCCACGCCACCGTTGCGGTGGCCGCCGTTTCGATCGGTGTGTGCGAAGCCCCGAAGCGTTGGCGGAACTGGCCATCGTCCAGCACATAGGGCGACTGCCATGTGGGCATCATCTCCTCCAGCTCGCGCAGCGTCGGCATGAACAGCCCAAGTCCCCGACGGATGATCGTGGGGATCACATTCACGCGGATCTCGCGGCCAAGGGCCGTGGCCATGTGCCGCGCAGTCTCGCGCGCGGTGATCGCCGGGCCTGCAGGCAGCGCCCACCAGCGCCCGTACGCCTCATCGGGCGCGTCGGCCAGCGTGGCCAAGCCGCTGGCGACATCGAGCGTGTAGCTGAGGCTGTGCGGGACATCGGCCGGCACGATGAAGGTGCCGCCGCCGTTGGCGAGCACGCCCGGCCAGAACGAGTCGCCGAAGTGGGACATCGTGCCGCCCGGGCCGTAGAAGTCCGAGGCGCGCCCCAGCACCACGCGGGCGATGCCGCGTTCGTGCGCAGTGAAATACTGTTCCTGCACCCGCGCGCGGATCTCGCCCTTGCGCGTGGTGGGCGCAACGGGCA
>JANLOU010000323.1:0-15856 GCA_031366735.1 Candidatus Eiseniibacteriota bacterium | reverse complement strand
CCGCCAGCGCCATCTCGACAATACCGCTGCGCAGCGAACCCACCCGCTCGGCCTGCCAGGTCGCGGTGCCCTCGGGATGCAACAGCACGCCCTCGCCCGCAAGCGCCGCGCGCACGGAGTACTCCTTGCCGTGACCTCCCGGAACATTGGCGATCAGGCGATTCGCCAACCAGAATCGCTGTGCGAGCGGGGATGCATTGACGATCTCGTGCGCAGCCCAATGCGCCATCAGCGGCGAGCACCGCGACGAGAGCTCTTTATCGAGCATCCAATCGGTCATGAACTCGGGATGATTCGGCCCGAGGAACGCCGCGGTGTTCGGGTTGACAGCCGAGCGCAGGCGCGCCAGATCTGCCGCGGGCAGATCGATTTCGCGCAACTTGAGCACACGCGGGAGGACCAGGTGCCGAGTGAGCGGGCTGAGCAGCCGGATCAGCCACGGCCAGGGTGTGGGATCGCGGTACGCGAGAGGGTCGAAGCGCGGCTCGCGCGAGGCGAGCCGCATTCCGGGGTTCATGCGCGCGCGAGCGGCTTGTACTTGATGCGGTGCGGCTGGTCCGCGTCGGTGCCCAGGCGCTCGTGGCGGTTCTTCTCGTAGTCCTGATAGTTCCCCTCGAACCAGACCACCTGTGAATCGCCCTCGAATGCCAGGATGTGCGTGGCGACGCGATCGAGGAACCAGCGATCGTGCGAGATCACCACGGCACAGCCGGCGAACTCCAACAACGCGTCCTCCAGGGCGCGCAGCGTGTCGACATCGAGATCGTTCGTGGGCTCATCCAGCAGGAGCAGGTTGCCGCCGTCCTGCAGCAGTTTCGCCATGTGCAGGCGGTTGCGCTCCCCGCCGGAGAGGGAACCGACTTTCTTCTGCTGATCGGCGCCGCGGAAGTTGAACCAGGCGCAGTAGGCACGCGAGTTCACCTCGCGTTTGCCCAGCATGAGGATGTCGTTGCCGCCCGTGAGCCACTCCCAAACCGTCTTCTCGGCGACGAGCGCGTCGCGGCTCTGGTCCACATACGAGACCTTGACGGTCTCACCCATGCGAAGCGTGCCGGAGTCCGGCTTCTCGGCCCCGACGAGCATCCGGAACAGCGTGGTCTTCCCCGCGCCGTTCGGCCCGATCACGCCCACGATGCCGGCAGGAGGGAGCTTGAATGTGAGGTCCTCGATCAGCAGCGTATCGCCGTATCCCTTGCGCAGGTTCTGCGTCTCGATCACCACATTGCCCAGTCGCGGTCCGGGCGGAATGTAGATCTCGATGTTCTCGATCTTGTCGCGCCCCTCTTCGGACAGCATCTTCTCGTAGGACTGGAGCCGCGCCTTGCTCTTGGCTTGGCGCGCCCGCGGCGACATCTGCACCCACTCGAGTTCGCGCTGCAAGGTCTTCTGCCGCGCCGACTCCTGCTTCTCCTCGAGGTGCAGGCGGTCCTTCTTCTGCTCGAGCCAACTGGAGTAGTTACCCTCCCACGGGATGCCCGCACCGCGGTCCAACTCGAGGATCCATCCGGCGACATTGTCGAGGAAGTAGCGATCGTGGGTGACGGCCACGATCGTGCCGGTGTAGTCGCACAGGAACCGCTCGAGCCAAGCCACCGACTCGGCGTCCAGATGGTTCGTGGGCTCATCGAGCAGCAGCAGGTCCGGGTGCGACAGCAGCAGGCGGCACAGCGCCACGCGACGGCGCTCGCCACCGGAGAGATTCGTGACTGCGGCGTCGCCCGGCGGGCAGCGCAACGCGTCCATCGCGATCTCGAGCTGGCGTTCCAGGTCCCACAGGTTGCCCGCCTCGATCAGATCCTGGAGCTTGCCCTGCTCGTCGATGAGCTTGGTCATCTCATCGTCGTCCATGGGGTGCGAGAAGCGTTCGGTGATCTCGTCGTAACGCTTTCGGATCGCCATCTTCTCGGCGACCCCCTCGGCGACATTCTCGAACACGGTCTTTGCCGGGTCGAGGTGCGGCTCCTGCGCGAGGTAGCCCACGCTGCAGCCCTTGCCGAGCCAGGCCTCGCCGATGAAGTCCTGGTCGATGCCCGCCATGATCTTCAGCAACGAGCTCTTGCCAGCGCCGTTCAGCCCCAGCACGCCGATCTTGGCGCCATGGTAGAACGACAACCAGATGCCCTTGAGGATCTCGCGCTTGGGCGGCACGACCTTGCGCAGGTCCTTCATGACATAGATGAACGGTCTCGAGGTATCGACGGCCATGACATGCCTTTCGGTGGCGACGCGCACGACCCTGCGCCCGCGGTTCGGCGGGGCGGGAGCGGCTGTGCGGCTGTGCGGCGGCTTTGGATTCGCGCCTAGGAGGCGCGAAGGCCGCCCTTGGGCGCAAGCGCCCAAGGGCGCGCGCTCACGACACGACCGAGGCCTGCGAATGGGCCGACCGCGCACGACCACGCCAGAGCCGATGCACGATGAAGCACAGCGCCAATACGGGCAGCAAGGGGAGCACCGCGACGCCCAGCAGGATGACCATGATCACCCCGAGGATGGCGGCAGTGAGCAACAGGAAGGGGAACGCGACCGCCAGGCCCAGTAGCTTGAAGGTCCAGCCGAGCAACCGGAACGGCAGCGTCACCAGCCCGATCAAAAGGCCCACCACACCTACGACCACGCCGATCACGATCGTGGTCACGACGGCGAGCACACCGAACACCAACAGCTCGATCACGACACTCCTCCGTGTTGGGACCCGGCGGTGGGACTCCCCCGACCAGCGCCGCCGATGCGCCGGCTTGGGGCCCGCGCACGAGAACACATACGCGTCAGGGGGCCGGAGGGTTTCAGGTGCCCTCTGCTAGAGTGCCAGCGTCCTGCACCCGCCCAGTCCCCACCCGGAGGTCATTCCATGGCAGCCACCAAAGTCACGGTGTTCAATAATGGTTCCATCCGCGTCGAAGGGGATTTCGAGCTCCTGGACCAGAATGGCAAGTCATTCGGGCTGGCGGGCCGCGAGCGGGTCGGGCTGTGTCGGTGCGGGCAGTCCGCCAAGAAACCGTTCTGCGATGGTTCGCACAAGAGCTGCGGATTCGCCTCGACCATCGAGGCGTACGACCTGGAGCCACCGGCGCCCAAACCCGCGGGCTGAAGTCCATGAAGCCGCGTGCATTCCTGACCACGCTGGTCGTGCTCGCCACGGTCGGAGTGTGCGCCCGATTGGGATGGTGGCAGGTGGCGCGGATGCACGAAAAGGAACGCCTGCGCGCGTCATTCGATTCCGTGCTCACCGCAGCGCCGACGCCGGCGATCGCGCTGGCCGCGGGGATGCCCCTTGCGCGTCGCAAGGTGGTGGTGACCGGCACCTACGACATGGCGCACCAGATCCTGCTCTCGGCGCGCAGCCACGACGGCGATACAGGGGTGGATGTGGTGACACCGTTGGTCATGCCGGATGGTCGCGCCGTGTTGGTGGATCGGGGGTGGATGCCCGCGCTGGACGCGATGACGGCCGACCCCGTGGACCAAGTGGAGCCGGGCGAGCAGTCGGTCGTGGGGCTGGCGCAGGAGATTCCGGCGACCAGCGGCCCCACTCGCTGGGTACGGTTGCCGAGCCGGCGCGCAGTGCTGTGGTCCACCTACTCGCTGTCGCGTGATTCGCTCGCGGCGCGCGTGCCCTATCCGCTGCTGGAGGTCCTCATCGAACAGTTGCCCGGGCCGGCCGTGCCAGCGACGCCACGGCGTGGAATGCCGGAGCGGCCCGACCCCTCGATGCACTTCTGGTATGCATTGCAGTGGTTCGCCGTCGGGCTGATCGTCGCCATCGGTTCGCTCGTGGCAAGCCGCCGCGCTGGCGCCCCCGCTCGGGCCGCATCCCCACCTGCGGCATGAGCGCACTCCCGGCGGCGCTCCCCCCGGTTGCTGCGCCGCTCACCGACCCCCCACCGCCATTGGCCGAATGTTGCGCGCCGGGCCTTGCATCCTGACCGTAACTTCGTGTGCGTGGTCAACAACGGGACGCCAAGTCGGCGCACGATGGGGACCGCAAGGAGGAGGAGCGATGGACGAGGGCAAGGGACGCGGCGATCGGTGGCCCGGGGTGATCTGGGGGCTGATCATGGTCGCGGTCGGCGGTGTGCTGCTGGCGGACCGCTTCATCGAGGTGCCGCATGAGTTCTGGTTGAGCTGGTGGACTTATCTGGTGATGGGTGGTGGGCTCGTGGGGATCGTGACAGCGCGGGACGCCAAGCGGCTGAGCGAAGGCGTGGGGGCATTGTTGTTCGGCGCGTGGCTGTGGGTCTCGATGACCGGATGGATGGGGCTCAACTGGTCGCGCAGTTGGCCGCTGATCCTGATCGCGATCGGAGCGCAGGAGCTGACGCGTGGGATCGCGGCGCATTGGCTGCCGGATCCAGTTCGCAAGGAGGCGCGCCGTGGCTGATCCAGGAGGGACGCGCGACCATGTGCGACGCGCTCGCGAGTTGATGCTGGCGATCTTCACGCTCTGGCTGGTGGTGCAGAATGGGGTGCTACTGATGTTCCTACCTTGGACGGACTGGAGTGGCGCGATGGTGGTGGTGAATGCGCTGATCAAGGCCGCATTCCTCGTGCTGGCGCCGCTGTGGGTCCTGCCACTGGCGATCCTGGTCGGTGCGGCAGTCACCGCGTATGCGGTGCGTGGCACGACCGTGCAGCCCGGGAGCGGGAGTTGGGGGGTGCGTCATGGTTGATCCTGGGAACGAGTGGAAAGCGCCGGAGCACCTGAGCGGCGGCGCGGACCGCGCTTCAGGTCGGCATGGCCGCTTGACGGCGGGCATCCTCATCCACCCCTCGCGTGTCACCGGACGGCTGATCTTCGGGGCCATCCTGCTCACGCTGGGCACACTTTGGACGCTGGACAATGTCGGGCTCATGAACGCGAGCGAGGTGTTGCGTTACTGGCCCGCCCTCCTGATCGTGTTCGGGCTTGCCCGACTGTTCGGCTGGGGCGTGCCACGCACACCGCTGTTTGGAGGCATCCTCACTTTCGTCGGCGTGCAGATGCTGCTGCACGAGTTCGATCTGGTGCAATGGAGCCTGTTGCGGCTGTGGCCGATCGTGCTCATCGCAGCGGGCGCGTCGATCGTCTGGCGGTCCCTGCGCGGCCCGGGGCAGAGCCCGGGCGCCGTCGAGCAGGCGTCGAACTTCTCGGTCCTGGCGATCATGGGTGGCAATACGCGCCGCGTGACATCCGAGGCGTTCCAGAGCGCCGATGTCTCCGCCATGCTGGGCGGCGTCGAGCTGGACCTGCGGGATGCCCACGCCGCAAGCGAGCGTGTCTATATCGATGTGTTCGCGTGGTGGGGCGGAATCGATATCGTGGTGCCCGACGGCTGGAAGGTCGAGAGTCAGGCGGTCCCGCTGATGGGCGCGATCGAGGACAACAGTTACCCCCCGGTTGGAGTGCCCACGGCCACCCTGGTGGTGCGAGGCACGGCGATCATGGGAGGTGTCGAGATCAAGAGTGCGTCCCGTGCGAGCCGCAAGCGCGACGCGAACGACACTCCGGAGCGAGACTGATCCATGCACCCACTGCTCGCCAATCGCACCATGCTGGGCCTGTACCTGCTCACCTGGATCGGGGTTGGCTTCGGGCTGGCCGGACAGCTCACGCTGCTCTTCCAACTCCCGTTCACCACAAGCGTGGTGTGGGCGATGCCATTGGCGGTGGCCTACGGGTTCGTCTGTCTGTCGGCTTGGTGGGTGGCGCGGGCGCAGCCGCTTGGCGACCGCCCGCCGATCGTGGCCGCCACGGCGGTGGTGAGCGCATCCCTGCAAGCGTCGGCCATTCTGGCCGGGCCCGGCACGGCGTACGGGGCGCTGTTGGCGCGATTCGGGGGTTTCGACCTGAGTCGCGAGGTACTGCTCAAAGGCGCCGTACTGTGGTTCGTCATCGGCATTCCGCTGTATCTGGTCTCGGCGATGGTGCACCACCTGTTCCTCGCACTCGAACGCTCGCGCGCTGCGGAACGCCTCGCGCTCACGAATCAAGTGGGCGCGCGCGAAGCGGAGCTACGGGCACTGCGGGCGCAGCTCGATCCGCATTTCCTCTTCAACAGCCTCAACTCGATCAACGCGCTGATCGGGAGTGACCCCGAGGGGGCGCGGCGCATGTGCGAGGGGCTGGGCGACTTCATGCGCCAGACATTGCGCCTGGGCTCGCGCAGGCTGGTGCCGCTCTGCGAGGAGATCGCGCTCGTGGACCACTACCTGGCGATCGAGAAGGTGCGCTTCGGGGAGCGGCTCCAAGTGTCGCGCGCGCTGGACGCTGCCGCGCTCGATTGCCTGGTCCCGCCCCTGCTGTTGCAGCCCTTGGTCGAGAACGCCATCAAGCATGGCGTCGCGGGGCGCATCGAAGGGGGAGTGGTCCGGCTGCAGGCGCGACGCATCGATGGCCGACTGTTGCTCGAAGTGGAGAACCCTGTGGACGCTGACGCGTTCGCGCGTCCGGGCGAAGGAGTGGGGCTCGAGAATGTACGGCGGCGCTTGTCCGCGACCGGCGCGCGCGAAGCACAGCTCGAGGTGGTGCGTTCGCCCGAGTGCTTCTGCGTCAGGCTCTCGCTGCCGGCGTTGACCGCGAAGGATGGAGTGGGCGATGCCTGAGGCGCGGGCTCGGTGGAAAGTGTTACTCGTGGATGACGAAGCGCCGGCACGCGCGGTGTTGCGCGAGTACCTTGCGACGCATGCCGACATCGAAGTGCTCGGGGAGTGCGCGAACGGTTTCGAGGCGGTGAAGCAGATCGCCGAGCTGGAGCCCGACTTGATATTCCTCGATGTGCAGATGCCCAAGCTCGATGGTTTCGAAGTGTTGGAGCTCCTCGATCCGCGCCCCGCGGTCGTGTTCTGCACGGCCTACGACGAGTATGCGCTCAAGGCCTTCGAGGTCCACGCCGTCGACTATCTGCTCAAGCCGTTCGGACGGGAACGCCTTGCCGAGGCGCTGGACCGCGTGCGTGCCAGGCTTGTCGCGGGGGGCGTCACGGCTGCGACTCCGCCCTTACCGACCCCCATGGATCTGGCCGCCGCCGCCCGTCCGCACGGCCAGTGGCTGGAGCGGCTGGTCATCAAGGAGGGGGCGAATGTGCATGTGTTGGGAATCGAGCGGATCGACTATCTCGAAGCGCAGGATGACTATGTGGCGGTGCACGCCGAGGGGAGGTCCTGGCTCAAGCATCAGACACTCTCCGAACTGGCCGAACAGCTCGATCCGCGCCGGTTCGTCCGCCTGCATCGTTCGTTCGTGGCCCCGCTCGAACGCATCGCCCGGATCGAGTTGTATGCCAAGGACAGCCGCATCGCCGTCCTGCACGATGGTCGCCAGCTTCCCGTGAGCCGCGCGGGACATGCGAGATTGCGCAAGCTGATGGAGGGCTGACGCCCGATTGCCGATAGGCTATACTGTGCTTGTTCACGGAGTCCCTGTGTGACTCCCCGTCTCTCCCGGAGGCCCTGTGTGCCTCCTGACCGGAAAGGACGCGTCATGAACGCATCCCCGTCAGATCCCTTTGCTGCTCGCCAGACGCTCGATACTCCCGTCGGCACCGTCCACTACTACTCGCTCGCGGCGCTCGCCACGAAGCTGGGTGTGGACCTCGCGAGGCTTCCGTTCAGCATCCGCGTGCTCCTCGAATCCGCATTGCGGAACTGCGATGGGTATCAGGTCACCCAGGCCGATGTGAAACGCTTGGCCGAGTGGCAGCCGAATCCCACCGAACTCGTGGAGCTGCCCTTCAAGCCTGCCCGGGTGATCCTGCAGGATTTCACCGGGGTGCCGTGCGTGGTGGATCTCGCGGCCATGCGGGATGCGGTCAAGCGGATGGGAGCGGATCCCAAGCGGATCAACCCACTCGTCCCCGTCGATCTGGTGATCGACCATTCGGTGCAGGTCGATCTGTTCGGCACTTCCGCTGCGCTCGAGGGCAACGCCGAGATCGAGTTCGCGCGCAACAAGGAGCGCTACGAGTTCCTGCGCTGGGGCCAGAAGTCCTTCTCCAACTTCCGTGTCGTGCCACCGGCCACCGGCATCGTGCATCAGGTCAACCTCGAGTTCCTTGCGCGCGGCGTGCTCACGCAGCGCCAGGGTGACGCGACCGTGGCGTTCCCCGACACGCTCGTTGGCACCGACTCGCACACCACCATGATCAACGGGCTGGGTGTGGTGGGCTGGGGTGTGGGGGGAATCGAGGCCGAGGCCGTCATGCTCGGGCAACCGCTCTATCTGGTGACGCCGCAGGTCGTGGGCTTCAAGCTCACGGGTCGCTTGCGCGATGGCGTGACCGCCACGGATCTGGTGCTCACGGTGACGCAGATGCTGCGCAAGAAGGGCGTGGTGGACAAGTTCGTGGAGTTCTACGGACCGGGATTGTCGGCCATGTCGCTGCCCGACCGCGCGACCATCGCGAACATGGCCCCCGAGTACGGCGCGACCATCGGGTTCTTCCCGATCGACGCCGAGACGCTCCGCTACCTCGATCGCACGGGGCGCGGCGATGCGGCCAAACTGACCGAGGCCTACGCCAAGGCACAGGGCTTGTTCCGCACCGATGAATCGCCGGAGCCGATCTACAGCGACCTGCTCGCGCTCGACCTCGCGCAGGTCGAGGCGAGCCTTGCCGGCCCCAAGCGGCCGCAGGATCGCGTCGCGCTCACGGATATGCAGCGCGCATTCCGCAAAGGGCTGACCGCGCCCGTCAAGGAGCGCGGCTTCGGGCTCTCCGAGGCGGATCTCGCGCGCACCGCGACCCTTGCACAGGACCCCACCACGACGCTCGGTCACGGTGCGGTCGTGATTGCGGCCATCACCTCGTGCACGAACACCTCGAACCCCTCGGTGATGCTCGGTGCCGGGCTTCTGGCCCGCAAGGCAGTGGCGAGGGGCCTGCGTGTCCGATCCTTCGTCAAGACCAGCATGGCACCGGGATCCAAAGTGGTGACCGAATACCTGAACGCCTCGGGCACGATGCAGGATCTGGAAGCGCTCGGCTTCCATGTGGTGGGTTATGGCTGCACCACATGCATCGGGAACAGCGGACCGTTGCCCGAGCCCGTCGCCAAGGCGATCGAGGAGGGGCGCATCGTCGCCGCGGCTGTGCTGAGCGGTAATCGCAACTTCGAGGGCCGGGTCAATCCGCTGACGCGAGCGAACTACCTGGCTTCCCCGCCGCTCGTGGTGGCCTACGCGCTCGCCGGCACGGTCGACATCGACTTCGCCAAAGAGCCGATCGGCGCGGATTCCCATGGGAAGCCCGTGTTCCTGCGCGACATCTGGCCGACGCAGCAGGAGATCACCGACGCCATGGCGGCAAGTCTCAAGCCGGAGATGTTCGAGCGGAGCTACGGGAATACCTTCGACGGCAATCCGCGTTGGAATGCCATTCCGGTGGCCGAAGGCGAGTTGTACGCGTGGGATCGCATGAGCACCTACATTCACGAGCCGCCGTTCTTCCAGAACTTGACGCTCGAGGCGACACCTCTGGCGGATATCCACCGCGCGCGAGTGCTGGTGATGGTGGGCGACTCGGTGACCACCGATCACATCTCGCCGGCAGGGGACATCGCCTTGAACTCGCCCGCGGGTCGCTGGCTCTCGGCGCAGGGCATCGAGAAGCGGGATTTCAATTCGTACGGCTCGCGCCGAGGGCACGATCTGGTGATGGTGCGCGGCACCTTCGCGAACATCCGGCTCAAGAACCTGTTGGTGCCCGGCAGCGAAGGCAATATCACCGTGCATTTCCCCACGAACGAACAGGTCGCCATCTTCGACGCCAGCGAACGCTACCAGGCGGCCGGTATCCCGCTGGTGGTGCTCGCGGGCAAGGAGTACGGGACGGGCTCGTCGCGGGATTGGGCCGCGAAGGGCACGCTGTTGCTGGGCGTGCGAGCGGTGCTCGCCGAGAGCTTCGAGCGCATCCATCGCTCGAATCTGGTGGGCATGGGCATCCTGCCGCTCGTGTACGAGTCGGGGCAGACGGCGGACTCGCTCGGACTCACGGGTCGGGAGACCATCGACATCGTCGGGCTGACCGGCGAGCTCAAGCCGCGCCAGCAGGTGACCGTGCGGGCTCGGCGCGAGGACGGCTCGGTGCTCGAGTTCCGTGCCATCGCGCGGCTCGATACGCCGGTCGATGTGGACTACTACCGCAACGGCGGCATCCTGCAGACCGTGTTGCGCAACCTGGTGAAGAGCTGAGCTCGACCTCGATCCTCGATCACATTGGCCACACGCCGCTTGTACTGCTCACGCGCATCGGCGCCGGCCTGCCGGTGCCCGTGTTGGCCAAGTGCGAGCATCTGAATCCGGGCGGGAGCACCAAGGACCGCATCGCGCTCGCGATCGTCGATGACGCGCAAGCCCGTGGCTTGCTCCCGCGCGGGAGCAAGCTGATCGAGGCGACCGCGGGCAACACCGGCATGGGGCTGGCCATGGTCGCCGCCGTGCGGGGCCTGCGGTTGGTGTGCGTGATGCCCGAGAAGATGTCGATCGACAAGCGTCTGGCGCTCGCTGCACTCGGTGCCGAAGTCGTGATCGCACCGAATGTGACGCTCGACCATCCCGACAATTTCCAGAATGTGGCCCGGCGCATGGCCGAGGAATCCGGCGCATTCCTGACCGACCAGTTCTGCAATCCTGCCAATATCCGGGTACACGAGGAGACGACCGGGCCGGAGATACTCGAGCAGACGCGCGGGGTCGTCGGGGCGTTCGTGGCGGGGGCGGGCACGGGCGGCACGATCACTGGCGTAGGTCGGTTCCTGCGCCGCCATGCGCCGAACGCGCGCATCGTACTGGCGGATCCGATCGGCTCCGCGCTTGCACAGTGGGTGGTCGAAGGCGTGTTGGGGCCGGATGCGGCGTATCTGGTGGAGGGAATCGGCTCGAGCCGCCCGCCCGAGAATCTCGACCGGAGTGTCATCGACGCCGCCGAGAGCGTGTCGGATGCCGAGAGTTTCGCCATGGCGCGCCGACTCTGGCGCGAGGAGGGGTTGTTCGTGGGGGGCTCCGCCGGCACTGCAGTGGTTGCGGCGGTGCGCGTCGCGCGTACTGCGCCCGACGGCCCTGTCGTGGTGGTGCTGCCCGACTCGTGGGACCGGTACGGCTCCAAGGATTGGGTGCGGCAAGCCTGATCCACTCGCGGGGGGCGGGCTTCCGTGGCATCCTGCCGATCGTCCGACTGTCGCCTGATTCCTCCAGCGAAGGAGCGCCGCCGCCATGAAGAACTACCTCACCGAGTTCATCGGAACGTTCTTCCTCGTCCTCACCATCGGGCTCACGGTCATCTCGACGAGCGCGTTCGCGCCGCTCGCCATCGGCGCATCGTTGATGGTCATGGTCTACATGGGCGGGCACATCTCGGGGGGGCACTACAACCCCGCGGTCTCGCTCGCGCTGGCGATCCGCGGCGCGTTGTCGAAAGGGCAACTCGTCCCCTATTGGGTGTCGCAGATCGGCGGCGGATTGGCAGCAGCATTCGCGGTGCGGTTCGCGACCGGCAGAACCTTCGCGCCGGCCCCGGGCGCGGATGTCGCCGTCGGCCCGGCGCTGTTGGTCGAGTTCCTGTTCACCTTTGCGCTCTGCCTCGTGGTGCTCAACTCGGCCACCGCGAAGAAGACGGCGGGGAACTCGTTCTACGGTCTGGCGATCGGCTTCACGGTGGTGGTGGCGGCCTTCGCAGGCGGGCCGATCTCGGGTGGGGCGTTCAATCCAGCGGTGGGATTGGGGCCGACCGTGGTGAACGCCCTTTCCGGCGCCGGGGGCTATACGAACCTGTGGCTGTACCTCGTGGGTCCGTTGTTGGGCGGCGTGGTGGCAGCGTTGGTCTTCAGGATCCAGGAAGCGGGAGAGTGAGGATGTCGCTGCGCGCGGTCATCAGCGCCATGATCCTGGTGGTGGTGATCGTTGCCGCCATCACTTGGAAGAATCAGTTGGTGCCGGTCCAGGGAACGAGCGCGCCCAGCGCGGCGCCCAGTGGCGAAGCCTCCCCTGCGACGCCGCCCCGACTGGAGGCCGCGAATGATCCGGGCATGACCTGGACCACGCCCAAGGGTTGGAGCGAGTTGCCCGCGCGCAGCATGCGCTTCGCGACCTACGCCACCCCGCCGGTGAGCGGCGACCGCGAGGGCGGTGAGTGCGCGGTGTTCCACTTCGGTGCGGGCCAGGGCGGCGCTGTCGACGCCAACTTGGACCGATGGGTGGCACAGTTCGAACACGCTCACGATGTGACGCGGTCCAAGCGTGAACAACACGGGCTGAAAATCTCGCGCGTGAAAGTCGCGGGCGATTACCTTGCGCCCTCCGGCCCCATGATGGAGTCCTCGAGCACGAAACCGGGGTTCATGCTGCTCGGTGCCATCGTCGAAGGACCGAACGGCAGCGTGTTCTTCAAGTTCACCGGCCCCGAGAAGTCCGTCCGGGCGGCCGAGCCCGACTTCGAAAGCATGCTCGCGTCGCTGAAGTAACCGGCGAGACCCTCCGAATGCTGCCCGGGCTGCGCACCCGCCCGGCGCCTCGCGACCGTCGGAACCTCTTGATGGGTTGATGACCGAGCCGGGCGTGGGCTATCGGTTGCGGGAAGGTTGAGCGGCGGGGTCATCCCGCCCGCGCGACATGGATGTGATGTACAGCAGTGCTCGCGCGCGTAGGTCTTCGCTTCGCATCCCGACCCGCTGCGCCATTGTCGTGGCGCGCTCCACGCTCCAGCCTTGGTCCAGCACGAGACAGGGCAGCAGCATCGCTCCGACGCGGTTCCCAGAAGCACAGTGAACGAACAACTGCTCACTACGGTTCGCACGCAGGAGTGCTCGGAATGAATCGAATGTGGAGTCCGAGAGTGACTCGCTTGTGACCGGTAATGCCAGGTAGCGCAGGCCCAACGCCAGCGCCACTCTTGTCTCCTCGAATCCGCGAATCTCCTCGGGGGCTCTGAGGTCGAGCACGATACGGAACCCGTTGTTCGCGAGTGCTGCGAGCGTGCTGCTGTCGGGCTGTCCGCCAGTTGCGAGGCCGGGGAGGGGACAGGCCCCATTGCGGACCTGTTCCAACAACTTCACCACCGCGCTCGAGTCAAGTCGCGCAGTGGTCGAGTCCAACGCTGCCTGAGTCAGGTGCGTCGTCGCAGTTTGGGGAGGCGTCGCGAACACAAGCATGAAAGAGAGTGCGAACAATGTGCTCATGGACGAAGCCCCATTCGTTTGAGGATCCCCATCGCGGGGCAAGTCTTCGTGAAAGCGCTCTGGATCAGGTTCAGCCCGACGAATGCCGTGAACGCGAAGAACCAAGGATTCATCCACACGCCCAGCGCCACCGACAGCACGATGAATGTTCCAGCAATCAACCTTACCGCCTCTTCGATGCGCATTTCATCCTCCGATGTTCAGTCCGCTACTGCGGCCGGTGTAGCTGTCAGGGGAATGTCGTTTGGCTTCTGGGGGGGCTCATCCCCTCGCCGCGCCAAGTAGTACAGGACCGGAACCGCAAGCCGCGAGAGCACTGTCGCCGCAACTTCACCGCCGATGAGTGCAACCGCGAGGCCTTGGAATATCGGGTCGAACAAGATCACGCCGGCACCCACTGCGACCGCTGCCGCAGTGAGGACCATCGGTCGAAAGCGCACCGCCCCTGCGTCAATCACAGCGTCACGCAGCGTCCAGCCTTGCCTGCGCCTCAGTTCGATGAAATCCACCAGGATGATCGAGTTGCGGACAGTGATTCCGGCCCCGGCGATGAAACCGATCATCGAAGTCGCCGTGAAGAATGCCCCCATCAGCGCATGGGCGGGAAGAATGCCGACAAGGGACAGCGGAATCGGTAGCATGATGACGAGAGGCGTAGTGAAGGATTTGAACCATCCGACGGTGAGGATGTAGATGAGTACCAGCACGACTGCGAATGCTGCCCCCATATCGCGGAAGACTTCGTAGGTGATGAACCACTCCCCATCCCAGCGCAGTGAATAGTGCTCTTCGTCCTGGGTTGAAGTCGTGCTCGATTGGTGGACCGGGGTGCCGTCCGGGGTATCCAGCTTCTGGATTGCTGGGCGGAGATCGGCGATCGCGTACACCGGACTCTCTACTTTGCCGGCGAGATCGCCCAGCACATAGACCACTCGCCGCAGGTTCTTATGGTGAACTTCGCTTGGAGCGCTGTCGCGAGAAGTGCGTACCATCTCATCGAGTGGTACGCCCGCGTTTGGTCCCAATCGGAGCGCTGAGAGTGCCGAAAAATCAGCACGGTCCGATTCTGCGAGACGCAGTTCGATCGGGACGACGGTGGGTGAATCGGGGGCATGCATCACTCCAGTACGATGACCGCCGTAGAGCGCGGCCGCTGCGGTGGCCGCTTCAAGAGGCGTTACGCCCGCGAGTGCCGCGCGATCGCGATCCACAGTGAAGCTCGTGCGAGGAGTGTTCTGAGCGAGGAGTAGGTCCGTGTCGACCACTCCTGGTGTGCCGTCGAATACGCCCCACACTTTGCGCGCGAACGCCCGCTGACCTTCGAGGTCGGGGCCGTACACTTCTGCCACCAGCGTCGAGAGTACGGGAGGCCCGGGAGGGACTTCGACGACCTTCACCCGGGCACTGTAGCGTGCGGCGATGGGCAAGAGCGTTTTGCGGACCGCGCCTGCAATTGCATGACTCTGCCGATGGCGCTTGCCGACCGCTGTCAGTTGGATCTGGACCTGCGCGAAGCGCGGATTCCTTCGAAAATCATAGTGCCGAACGAGGCCGTTGAATGTGACCGGTGCGCCGAGCCCCACGTAGATCACGGCGGCCTCCACCTCGGGTTGGGCTGTGGCGGCGCGCGCCATCTCGGTGGCCGCCGCAAGTGTCTGCTCGAGCGGAGCACCGGGAGGAAGGTCGAGTACGATATCGAACTCGTTCTTGTTGTCGAATGGCAGCATTTTCACGGTGACTGCTCGGAACGCCACGAGGGAAGCTGAGCCCAGGAACAGCGCGACCATTCCGATGAAGAAAATCTTGCGGACACCTGGTTCGTCCAGCAGGCGGCCCATGATGCGGCGATAGAACACATCCATGCGCCCTTCATTCGCCGAGGGCACGGGGACGGCATGTTGCTTGGATGAGAGCAATCGGCGGGAAGCCCACGGTGAGACCATGAATGCCACGATCATCGAGAACAACATGGCGAGCGAGGCGCCAACCGGGATCGGCTTCATGTAGGGCCCCATGAGGCCGCCCACGAACGCCAGTGGCAGAATGGCTGCGATCACCGTGATGCTGGCGAGTACGGTCGGGTTGCCCACTTCGTCGACCGCATCCACCACTCGCCCGTCCATGCTGCGGGCGTCGCGCATGCCGAAGTGACGCGCGATGTTCTCAACCACAACAATGGCGTCGTCCACCAGAATGCCGATGGAGAAGATCAAGGCGAACAGCGTGACGCGGTTGAGCGTGTACCCGAAAATCCTGTAAGTGAATAGTGTGAGCGCGAGCGTCACCGGGATCGCGACGGCAACGACCAACGCTTCGCGCCGGCCGAGTGCCAGCGCAATGAGAGCTACCACCGAGAGGGTTGCAAGCAGCAGATGGAAAATGAGGTCGTCGCTCTTGTGCTTCGCAGTCTCGCCGAAGTCCCGGCTCACATGAATCTCGACATCTCGCGACAGGAGTGGGCGACGCAGCCCCTCCACTCGCCGATGGAGTGCGCGGACGAGTTCAGTGGCATTGACGCCTGGGCGTTTGGCGACCTCCACGGTGACCGCGGGTACCGGCGTCCCATCCCGTTGGAGCAGCCAGACATACCCACTCGTTTCGCCTGGGCCGTCCTGGATGCTCGCGATCTCGCCGAGCCTCACCGTTGAGCCGGCGCTGGTACGCACCGCGAGCGCTCGGAGTTCGTCGCCGCTCGTCCATGGAGACTCGA
>JANLOU010000299.1:0-6579 GCA_031366735.1 Candidatus Eiseniibacteriota bacterium | reverse complement strand
GCTGGGCGCGGTGTCGCTCGGTCTCGGTTGGCTGACGCTGGCCACCGCGCTCGGAATCGCGAGCGTGTGGCCCGACCGGCTCAAGGCCACTGGCGGTGCGTTGGCGGTATGGCTACTGCTGGTGGTGGCGTACGATCTGGGGGTGCTGGGCGCGACATCGATCCTGAGCGGAGTGTCCTTGAGCACTGTCCTGCTGCCCGCGATGCTCCTGAACCCGGTCGACCTCTCGCGAGTGCTCGTGACGCTTGCGGTGGGGCAGGGGGCGCTGTTCGGACCGACCTCTGCGGTCCTCATGCGCACCCTGGGCAGCACGCTGGGCGTAACGCTGGGGATCACCGCACTCATTCTGGAGACGGCGGTACCGCTGGCCATCGCGTGGCGGGTCTTCCGCAGGCGGGATTGGTAGCGGTACTCCACGCATCAACCGCCGATGCTCTCGATGGGTTCCACTGCGAAGCGCAGCAGCCGTTCGCCAACGAGCTTGAGCTGATCCGCGCGAGGAGGTCGGCGAGAGAGCAGTCCGACTGCGCAGAGTTCGGTGGCTTCCTGCAGGTCCTCATCGCTCTCAAGCAGGCGGCGGAGCCCAGCTCCGGCGTCACGCGCGATCTCCTGCCACCGGTTGGGGAAGCGAGCCCGCAGTGCGCGCTCCCATCGGTCGGGCCACTCCTCCATCGTGTCAGTCGGGGACAGTGTCCCGATCGCGAGCACCCGGCCCAGGTCCTTGTTGCGTCGCTTATGCGGACGGCCGGAGTAGTCCGTTCCCTCGATGATCGCGTCGCCGAACTCGCGATGCTCAAGGAGCTGGGCCAATGCCATCATCTCCGGCCGGGCACAGCGAATGCCGAAAGCCGTCTCATTCGCTTCGAATGTCGCGATGCCGGTGAAAGCGAAACTGGGCAACCCATAGTGACTGCCCGAATCGAGTTCCACCCGGGTCCACTCGCGCGCGACCTGCGCTTCGGACGCTGGTTCGGTCAAGAGCTCGAGAAACCACGTCCCGTTACCGGGGGGATAGAGCCGGATGGCCGGCAGGTCGTGGTCGGGGGTGGAGCTGTTCCCGGGTTCTCCGAACGGTCCGTGCCCGATTGGCTTCCAGCCCGCAGCAAGGAGTGCCTGAGCCATGCTTCGGCCCTTATCGACGGCGGAGATCGAAGGGGAAAGCACGCAATCCACATCTTTCGTGCGCACTCCGCTCGTTCCGTCGTTCGCCAGCAACGCGTACGCGGCCGCCAAGCTCCCGATCACGATGATGTTTGAACGCACATCGGCCGGGATCGCCGCAGAGACCTCACGGAGTATTTGGGTGGCCGAGACCTCCCCCGTGCTATCACTCATGGCACGGAAGGCCGCTGCTGTTGGAGTGCATCCAGCAGCTGGGATGCCTGCTGATCGAGGCGAGCCTCATGCAGGTCGAGCAGGCACTCGACGGGGTCGGCCCAAGCCAGTCCGCCCTCACGGTCATTGAAGAGTGAGTCGGCGTGACGCACGGCGTGGACCACTACGGTTGCTGCCTCCAGTGGGTCGGAAGTTCGCACGAGTGCCGGGTCCAGATCCTGAACGAATCCAAGGTCCAGCTGTCGGGTGCTGCTGTGCAAAGAAAGGTCGAGCCGCGGAGCGCCGACCAAGTCGAGATCGGGGAAGTAGTGCCTTGCTCCGAGCACGCCGCCGATGCCAACGTTCTTGGGTGACAGTTTCTCAAGGCGCCGGATGTGCATCTCCGGCGATCTGGTCTGCCCCGACCGATCCGCGAATCGAACCGTCGCCCGAGCACCATCCGATAGGGAGAGCAATCGGGAGAACTCCTCACGCGAGAACCATCGCAGCCGCACCCTACGGTCGCTCTTGCGCTCGATCAGGCCCCCGAGTCTTTTCAGGACACCTGCAATCGTCGGGTAGGAATAGCCCGAGGTGCGCTTCAACCAATCCGTGGTCACCGCTTCGCTGTTCGTGAGCCAGTGATGCAGGAGGACCTTGAGCACCACGAACTGAGCATCGCCACGCGTGCGGCTGACACCAGCGACAGTCCGCTTCCTGGCAAGCACCTCCGTCAGTACCTGCTGAGTGTCCTGGTCTGGGTCGCGCGGGATGCCGTCAAACGGTGCCACTGCCCCCATGCAAAGACTCAATCGCTCCAGCACGGCGGGCCGGAACACCGATGCTGCAAGCCGCCACTCGCGCTCCAATCGCTCTCGCGTCACTGCCATGTCGGGCAGAAGGAGGATTCCCTCGGTGCCCGGGCGCGCTACGGTGGCGTAGGCGAGCTGTATGAGCGAAGCCCGGAGATTCCGCAGGGCGGTGAGCCCGCTCTTGACCGCGATCAACCGATGGCCGATCTCTGCGTCGACCTGGATTGCCGCCGATTCTGGACTGATGCGCTTGGGATCCATGGCTTCCATAAGGTGCTACTTTCATCGTCAAGTTGCAACTTGATATTGAACAGGCAGTTAATAACTCTCTAAGCGGCTTGTTCGCTTTTGGTTATAGCGACGCTGAGCTGGCGGCTGGCATCTCAGCACGGCAGGCTGAACCCTCCTCAACGCTACCCCGGCCCTCCCGTTACAGGCCGCAACATGCCTATCTCCAAGGAACAGCCACCCGAGCTCGTCGGAAGCTTCGGCAGCGGTATCCCGCCCGAGGCGTTGGTGCAGCGTCTCCATCCGCGCCAGGTCGAGAAGATCCCCACTGCCCCGGAAGTGCCGCGAGATGCGGACGATGCTGGATGAGCTCGTCAGTCGACTCGCCCTCGCCGGCCACGGAGACAGGGCCATCGGATTCCGATCGCTCGCGTGTGCCCCATGCCATTCTTGATTGGGCGAATCGCAGCTCCGGGTGTGGTGACCTTTCCATTCTGCCCGCGATCCTGTCCATGGACAGTCGCCAAGCTGCCGCAGATACTGGCGCGCGTTCGCACCCAGTTCACGCTGCCAGCGCTTCCAGGATCCCGACCGATGCCGCCACGCACACTTCCACCCTCGCCACTGCCGGATCTTCATCCGATCGAACTCACGCCCAAATGCGAAGCGATGCTTCAGCGCTTCTTCGAGGCGAATCCGGAGTATTACGAGAGCTACTATGGGGAGCCACCAAGCCCCGGGGAGGCGCACGAGGAGATCCATGGTGCGCTCCCTCCTGGCTGGAGCTTCACCAAGAAATGGCTCATCGGCTATCAGGACGCGACGGGTGAACTCGTCGCGATGGCGCATGTGGTGAGCGACCTGCTGGCGCCGCGCGTGTGGCACATCGGTTTCTTCGTGATCGCGACCCCACGCCAGGGCAGCGGGCTTGCGGGTCCGCTCTACGAAGCGCTCGAGGGCTGGATGCGGTCGCACGGCGCCGAATGGTTGCGGCTCGGTGTGGTCGCGGGCAATACACGCGGCGAACGCTTCTGGTTGAAGCACGGTTACCTTGAGACGCGCACCCGCACCGAGGTGCCGTACCGCAAGCGCACCCAGACCATGCGGGTGATGTACAAGTCGCTCGCGGGCGGGACGCTGGAGCAATACCGCCTGCTGGTGCCGAGGGACCGGCCTGAGAGTTGACGTCCGGTGCGGCGGCGAAATCGGTTCGGGCGGTGGGCTTCCTCAACTCGCCCAGCCCTGAAGTCAGGGCCCCTCACTTGAGCCAACCGCCCGCATGCACGATGCTGCGCCCCGCATCGCTGGCAGGGGACCCGTTAGCTCAGTCGGTAGAGCACCTGACTTTTAATCAGGGTGTCGCTGGTTCGATCCCAGCACGGGTCACCAACTCCGCCTGGCTGCCGTGCCACATTTCCTTGCAGAAGTGGGGGCGGAGCGGGCATTCTCAGCGGGAACGGGGGGGAACCCCCTGCAAGCCATGAATCTGCATGCGACGCCAGCGGGGTTGCTGCATCCTAAAGAAGTGGCCGTCGTCTCTGCACCCCTTCGGGCGAGGCGTCACCCCGGACCCACCCACCCAAAGGGGCACCGAATGCACGCCGTCCACCATCACCTGCGTCGAGGGAGCCGTCCGTGAGGAAGCTGTCCTGTCAGGAAGTCCTCGACCAGCTCTGGGAGTATCTGGACGAAGCGGCCCGCGCCGAGCTGTGCGCCGAGATCGAGACGCACCTGACCGCCTGCAGCAATTGCCAGGTCGAAGTCGATACGATCAAGCACACGATCCTGTTGTACCGCTCCGAGGAGCAGGTCCGCACGCCGGTCCAGCTTTCCGAGCGATTGCGCGCAGCGCTGGCGAAGGCGTATGACGATCCGGTCGGGTGAGCGCTCCTCCTGAGGTCGATTGACGCGTTTGAACACGCTACTTAGAGTGCGATGTCGAGCCGAGCTCCTGCCCGTGGGGTGACCCTCCGCGGGCGTTCCTGTATCCGCCGCCCGTGTCCGGTTCCGTGCGGGCACCCAGCCGGTGCCTGCGGTGTAAGAACGAAGCGAGCCCGTTGCATTCGACGCTGATCCCGAGGAGATGCCATGAAGCGAGTGCTGTCCGCCGCGCTGTTGTGGGTGACCGTCGCGCTGCTGGCGCCCACCCGCGCCGAGGCGTTGCGGCTCGAGGGTTGGCAGGGCCATCTCTCGATCGGCTACGCCCGCCTGTTCTCGGACTCGCTCGCACCGACTGGTTCCCTCTCGGTGGCCGGCGGAGTGGACCACCCGCTGGTCGGGCGCTTTCGGATCGGACCGGTCATCAGCTTGTCGTTGCTGGGTTCGAGTCAGACGGAGCGCGGCAGTGTGCCCGCAGGGCTCGATTACTCCATGCTCGACGGGGCGATCATGGTGCACTATCTGCCGGCGAAGGGGCCGATCGCCCGCATCTCCGCTGGGCCCGGGTTTGCCAGTGCTCGCGCCGAGCTGCAGGTCGCCGGAGGTGGGGCGGGCTTCAGCGATCTTGCTGTCGGCGAGGTGAAGCCGGAGTTGGCGCTCGAGATCACTTCGATGCAGCGCGGCAAGTTGGTCGCGCTCGGGGCGGAGTTGGGCTTGCGCCTGGTGCCGGTGGACCAAGGTCTGTGGACGGTTTTCACCGCCCGATTCGCGATCCACTACTAGCGGCCAGCGCTGCTTTGACGCCCCCGCCCGCCCGCCTTATCTTCACTGCGCTTCTCCTTCGGGGCGGGGCGTAAGTCCCCACCGGCGGTACAGCCCGCGAGCCCTTGGAGCCGCGCTGTTGCGCGTCCTTGTGGCAGATCCGGTGTGACTCCGGAGCCGACCGTCAAAGTCGGGATGGAAGAAGGAAGGCGTTCGTGGAGCATCATTCGGCGGGAGCGGGGTCACCCGCACCCGGCGTCGCCGCGTCGTCCCTTCTGCCTCCAGCGCCCCGTGACCACACCGTCGCGGGGTTCATTCTTTGAGGAAGGGAACATGACTCGCACGACCGACGATAGCGTCCACATGCACCGCGCCCTGCGCCTGGCCGAAAGAGGCCGCGGGCGGACCGCGCCAAACCCGATGGTGGGCGCGGTATTGGTGCGCAAGGGTCGCGTCGTGGGTGAGGGTTGGCACCGCGCTGTGGGCGAGCAGCATGCGGAGGTCATGGCGCTCGAGCGTGCGGGCGAGCGCGCTCGGGGCTCGACGCTCTATTGCACGCTCGAACCTTGCGCCCATTTCGGACGCACGCCGCCCTGCGCCGATGCGGTGATCGCCGCGGGAGTGGCGCGTTGCGTGGTGGCGCTGCGCGATCCGAATCGCGTGGTGGATGGTCGCGGCCTGCAGCGCTTGCGTGCCGCGGGCGTGCGCGTCGAGGTCGGCCTGCTCGAGCCCGAAGCTCAGGCGCAACTGCGCAGTTACTTGTTGGTGCATACCGAACGCCGCCCGCGCGTCACCTGGAAGGTGGCCGCGACCCTGGATGGCCGGATCGCGGACAGCAAGGGGCGCTCGCGTTGGATCACGGGAGCCGCTGCACGCAGGCGCGGGCATGAGTTGCGCGCGAGCTGCGACGCCGTGCTGATCGGAGCGGGCACCGCACGCGCGGACGATCCGCGGCTCACGGTGCGCCCCGCGAGCATTGCCGTTCGCCAACCGCTACGCCTGGTGTGCGACACGAAGCTGTCGCTGCCCCGCTCGCTGCGGTTGTTCGGCCGCTCGCTCGCGCGTGGCACGGTCGTGGCCTGTGCCCTTGACGCGCCGGCGCGTCGCATCGCCGCGTTGGAGGCGAGCGGCGTGCGCGTATGGCGACTGCCTGTATTGAAGGGCCGCGTCTCGCCCCGCGCGCTCGCGCGAAGGCTTGCACGCGAAGGCGTGCTCGATGTGCTGCTCGAGGGGGGCGCAAGTCTTGGTGCGTCGTGGCTGCGAGCCTCGCTCGTGGACCGGATTGCACTCTTCACCGCGCCGCTTGTGTTGGGATCCGGGCTGTCGTGGTGCGCGCCCTTCGGCGCCGGCCTCGCCAGCGCTGCGCAGGGTCGCATGGTTTCCGTGGAGCGTGTGGGAGCGGACACGCTCACCTGGATGGAGTTGGGGGACTGACATGTTCACGGGACTTGTCGAAGAGCTGGGACATATCGCGCAGCTCGAGGAGCGCTCGCCCGGCCGACGACTCTGGATTTCGGCGCAGGCAGTGCTCGAGGGTGCCGCGATCGGCGATAGCATCGCGGTGTGCGGCGTCTGCCTCACGGTG
>JANLOU010000298.1:0-4750 GCA_031366735.1 Candidatus Eiseniibacteriota bacterium | reverse complement strand
GGCCATGAAGCAGATGATCCTCACCGGGGACCTCGAGCAGGGTCAGGGCTCATGGACGGACAAGCCGATCCTGGATGACTACGAAAGCATGCTGGTCGAACGCTGCAAGAGCCCAAAGCGCCTGCGCGTGGTGATGGACTGCGGCAATGGCTGCGCGGGGACCGTGGTGCCCAAGGCGTTCGAACGCATGGGACATACCATCATCCCGCTCTTCGCCGAGCTGGACGGGAACTTCCCCAACCATCTGCCGGACCCGACCGTGCCGGCGCTGCTCGTCGACCTGCAGAAGAAGGTCGCCGAGAGCGGTGCCGACTTCGGCATCGGGTTCGATGGCGACGCGGACCGCATCGGCGCGATCACTGGTTCGGGGCGGATCGTCTGGGGAGATCAGTTACTCGCCTTGTTCGCGCGTGATGTGCTCACCCGCGTGCCGGGGGCGGAGATCATCTTCGATGTGAAGTGTTCGCAGGCGTTGATCGAGGACATCGCCGCGCATGGGGGGCGGCCCTCCATGTGGAAGACCGGCCATTCCCTGATCAAGCAGCGGATGCAGCAGACCGGGGCGCCGCTGGCCGGTGAGATGAGTGGCCACATGTTCTTCAGCGAGGGCTTCTTCGGATTCGACGACGCGCTGTTCGCGGCGGGGCGCCTGCTGCGCTATGTGGCGGCATCGGGCAGCACGCTCGATGAGCTCGTCGCCAGCCTGCCGCAGTACTTCAGCACTCCCGAGACGCGTCTGGACTGTCCCGAGGAGCGGAAGTTCCTCGTGCCCGAAGAGCTCA
This sequence comes from Candidatus Eiseniibacteriota bacterium, assembly GCA_031366735.1. Classification (GTDB taxonomy): domain Bacteria; phylum Eisenbacteria; class RBG-16-71-46; order RBG-16-71-46; family RBG-16-71-46; genus CAIXRL01. Next base: position 3,968 of record JANLOU010000298.1, on the reverse strand, counting down.
AGCGGGAGTTCGCAGCGAAGTACAAGGTGATCGATATCGACGGCGCCCGTGTCGAGTTCGGGGATGGCTGGGGGCTGGTGCGTGCGAGCAACACCCAACCGGCGGTGGTCGTGCGTTTCGAAGCGCGCACGGCGGAGCGACTGGCCGAGATCCAGGACATGATGATGGCCCCGCTCGTCCGACTCGGCGTGGGAGCGGCCGTCGGCCACTGATCGGGGTATGCGACCCTTGCCGCGCGCGTTCTATGCTCGGCCAGCGCCCACGGTGGCGCGTGCGCTGCTGGGCTGTGTCTTGGTGCACGACTCGCCGCAAGGTCGCCAGGCGGGTCGGATCGTCGAGGTCGAGGCGTATCGCGGTGCTCGCGATCCTGCCAGCCATGCGTTCCGCGGCATCACGCCGCGCACGCGCATCATGTTCGGGCCGCCCGGCCATGCCTATGTCTACTTCACCTATGGCATGCATCACTGCGTCAATCTGGTGTGCGAACCCGCGGGCACGGCGGCTGCGGTGCTGATCCGGGCGCTCGAGCCGCTCCAAGGCCTCGAAGCGATGCGCGCGCGGCGGGGCGTGCAGGAGGACGCGCGGTTGGCGCGCGGGCCGGGCTGTGTGACACAGGCCATCGGGCTCGACCGGAGCCATGACGGGCTCGATCTGACCCGCGCGACATTGTTCGTTGCCGATCAGCCACGCGTGCGCGCGGGGCGCCGAGTCGTGTCGGGGCCGCGCATCGGGATCCGGGCCGGGCTCGAGCGCCAGTGGCGTTTCTGGCTGGCGGACCACCCCTGCGTCACGGCTCCGCGCGGTGGACCGGGACTTCCGCGTTGACACTCAACACTGAGCATCCCTAGTATCCCGCCTCCGTGCAGCGCGCACCTCGTTGACCGTGCGCACTCTCGCCCGGCGGCGCATGTTCTCTTCGCGCCTTGCGGCGACGCCCCGACCTTCGATGATTGGTTGAAAGGAGTGCTGATGAGCTCTTCGCGCAGGGTTCTGCCGAAAGCCCTGTCCCTCACCCTGCTGGCGGTGACCTGCTGGGTCTCCGCGGCGTGTGCGCAGTTCTATGAGCCCTCGATGGGGGCCTTGGGACTGACTTCCGGCTCGCTCGCCCGCAGCCCGCGTCTGTTGGGCATGGGTAAGCTGCAGCTCGTTGTGGACGACCGCGATGCGGGCCTCAGCCTGTGGGACTTCGCCCAGAATCCAATGGGCATCGCAACGGATGACTCCGTGTCCACGCTCGACTTCCGTCCGGGCACCGACGCCGCCCATGGGGCGCATCGGTTGCTCGATCCGAACCAGACCTATCGTGAGGATCTGGCCGCGCGCAGCATGCACACGCAGGTCGAGGCTTTCCATCGCGATGGCAATGGCACCACATTCGGTGGCGTGTTCGATGCGAACTCGGTGCGCTTCGACCGCCCCTTCTCCGATATCGTCGAAGTCCGGCGCGGGGTCTCCGCCCCGTCCTTCGCACCCGTGCTGAGCGGGCGCTTTCCCTACATGGGAGGCGGGAAGCTGCGTTATGCGGTCCGCGGGCGCTTCCAGAGTGAGCGCCGGCTGGATGAGTACCGACGCATCCTCACGAATGGCGGCGGCCAGTTCATCGGACTTGATGGCTTGACGCTGAACCCTCCGGACTACTTCAATCCGGATGAGTACAAAGTCAGCAGCACCACATTCGGGGCGTTCGTTTCGTACGATGTCCACAAGAACCATGTGCTGGCGTTCGGCCTTGATGCCGTGAATCAGAAGTGGAAGGGCACGAACACAGGATTCAAATACGCCAGCCAGATCGACGAGAAGCGTCCGTACAAGGTGGGCCAGGCGACGCTCGTGGGTCGCTTCGGGAACTCGCTCGAGTACGGCGTCGATGGGCACGGCTGGTTGTCCACCTCGCAACAGGACTGGCGTTTCACGCTCTCGGCGGGAGTCGGCGCCGATCCGCTGAGCGGCCGCGGCAAACTGCTGGAGCGTGAGGAAAAGGGCAGCCGCCTGGATTCGCGTGTGAAGTGGCACCTTGGCGCCGCCACGCTCGGGGGACAGCTGTGGACTTCCGCAACCAAGATCACGGCCACGCCGCCCGGTGCTTCGGATCTCACTTCGCTCAATCGCTTCCTCAATGTGGTCTCCACGGTCGTCGGCGCGGACACACTGTTCCTGCCGGACAGCGTCGTGGCAGGGGAGACCCGCACCTACGCCTGGGGCTACGGCGGCGGCGTGGGCTACAAGTTCGCCCGTGCCACGCTCGGCAGTGAGTTCCACTGGGGCCGCGACCTCACCACGAGCGTCCTGAACGGCGAAGGGCCGAAGCAGGTGGGTTGGGATGTGCGCGCGGGCCTGGAGTACCAGTGGACACGGGTCGTTGCGGTCCGGACCGGCTACCTGTACCGCTCGTTCGACGAGGACGACTTCACGCGCGCGAATGAATACACGGGGCACACGGCCACCATCGGCCTCGGTCTCAAGCCCGTCGGCACCACTTGGACGGTCGAGACGGGGTACGCGATCGAGTGGCTGGACCCGGATTTCGGTGATCCGTCGGCGGCCCAGCGCAGTCGGCAGAACCTGTCGCTCCAGGTCCATTGGGGCTTCTGAGATCCCCCCGGGTGGCTCCGACGAAAAAAGTCGTTGACGTTTCGTCGGAGTCGCCCGATATTGTGCCTGTCCGGGCGTACGGCACCGGAGCCTCGCGGCTCCTCCCACGGTGCCTTTCGTTGCTATTGCTGTGGCGACGACCCACCTCTCTCGCGCCGAGACGTCTTCCAAAGTGTCCAACCCCCCTGGGAACCCAACTTCGTTTGCGGAACCGCGCGCGGAAACTGCGACGCGCGAACGAGTTGAGTCCCCGAAATGCGTTGACAGAAGTTCACGCGGTTGGCATCTTGTTGCGGCTTTTTCCCACGGCCTTCGGGTCGCCACTCACGAGAGGGTTGAGTCCATGCTGATCCACGCCAGACGGTTCTTCGCGACCTGCGGCAGCATCGGGGTCGCGCTTGCGCTTGCGCTTCCTGCGCTCGCCCAGCAGAAGTCCGCGCCGCCAGCCGCACGGCCCGCGGCACCTGCGCCCGCCCGTGCCACCACGCCGGCGACGGTGGGCGCGGTGGGCAAGATCTCCGGCCGGGCACTGGAGCGGGGCAAGGATCCCGTCGGCTACGCCAATGTGATCGTGCTCGGGACCAAGCAGGGAACCGCGACGGATGAGAATGGCAACTTCGTCATCTCCGGCGTTCCGGTCGGGAGTTATCAGGTCAAACTGCAGGCGATCGGCTTCGACCCGGTCATCCTCACGGTCCAGGTCAACGCCGGGCAGACCTCGACGGTCACCTTCAATGTCGGCGCCACGAAGATCGTGCATCAGGAGGATGTCATCGAGGTCCGCGCCGAGAAGCGGATCGACACCAAGTCCTCGACCACCAAGCAGTCGATCTCAGCCGAGAAGCTCAAGGAGATCCCGGTCGACAACCTGAGCCAGGCCATCGCCACCAAGGCGGGCATCGTGGCCCAGGGCGGCGAACTCCACTTCCGAGGTGGGCGTGGCGGTGAGGTGAAGTTCCAGTTCGACGGCGTCGAGGCGACCGATCCGGCATTCGGCGGCAGCGCGAACATCGCGAATCTGGCCGTCGCCGGCACCGATGTGCTCTCGGGCGGATTCGACGCTGAGTACGGCAATGCGCTCTCGGGTGTGGTGAGCGTGAGCACGAAGGAGGGTGGTGAGCGATTCGGCGGCGAGGTTCGCTGGGATACCGATCGTTACGGTGACCCGACCAAGACCTTCAACAACTTCGACCGCTTCAGCTTCGGCTTTGGTGGTCCCACGCCGCTCAAGAACCTCACCTACTTCGCGACCTACGAAGGCACGTTCAGCGACACCTACCTGCGCAGCACCATGACGCGGCCCTCGCGCACGCTGTTCGACTTCATCTCGCTGGGCAACCGCCAGAGCAACGACATCAACACGAACTTGAAGTTCG
>JANLOU010000241.1:0-2012 GCA_031366735.1 Candidatus Eiseniibacteriota bacterium | reverse complement strand
CGATGAACGCGGTCAGCGCGAGTGCGCCAATGCCAAGCCAGGTGCGAAGCTTCATGACAGCCTCCCTGCGTGTGGAGTGGACATGCGTTGCTCACCGCGGGGCTTAGGGGTGCTCGAAGCACCCCGAACCGCGGAAGGTCGGGCACACCGTACGGCATAGGTCGCCGGGAATGGGTAGCACGCCGCGTCACGCGGCGGCAAGTGGTAAGCGGGATTGGAGATGGGTGGCTAGCGTCGGCCCGATTCCCGCAGGACCACATCCCGCAGATTGCGCAGCGTCGGATCGGCCTCGATTTCGGCCGGCGACAGGCTTCGCAGCTGCGCGAGCGCTTGAGCGCCACGACCTTCGACCGCGAGTAGGAACGCAACATGCAAGCCGTGCTCGACCCCCCTCCAGCCCAACGACTCCGCGCGAGCCATGGTCGCGTGAGCGTCGGCCTGGCGCCCTTGGATGATCTGGATCCGGATGATCGCCCCCCACGCGAAGGTCTGATCAGGGAATCTGGCCGCCAGAACTGCGAAAACGCTCTCTGCACGCGCAAACTCCTCGCGCTGCGCCAGCGAGATTCCGAGCGCTCGGAGCGACGCGGCTTCGGATGGGGCTGACCCCGCACGCTTGTTCGAGGACGTTGGGATGCTGCCGGCGAGCGCCGGTAACAATGTCTGCGCTCGCTGGAACCATGGCCCTGCTGCCTCGTGCTGGCCCAGCGCGGACAAGGTCCGTGCATACAGCATCGCATGCGACGCGAGCGGTGCCGTCATGGTCGGAGAGCTCACCCAGGCTGCTCCGTTCTGCCGCTCGATCACTGCCGCCTGTCCAAGGTACTCCGCCGCGACTGCATACTGCTGCTTTCGGAACGCGCGCTCGCCGAGGTCGAGCGCGACGCCCCACCGTTCTCGGTGGATTCCCGTTCTCGGAACTGGCGCAAACGCAATGGCGAGCCCCACAATCGCGCCAATCAGAACTGCACGCTGGCGCGAGGAATGCGCGGTGCGAGTACGAACGGCTCGGAGCGAGGCGAGCCCCATCCCCGCCAGCACCATGAGCGGCGGCACCAAGTGCAGCCGGTAACGGTCGGAAACAAAGAACGGCAGGATGGCGAGCGCTGTGAGTCCCGCATAGCTCGCGTACCAACGAGTCAAAGGGCCGGAGTGCCAAGTCGCGAAGAGACCGATGCACGCGAACACCCAGAGGAATGCGAATCCGCCGCCCACGGGCAGTCCGATTGGCCCCACGAGCGTTTGGTAGGTGAGCGGATTGTCGATCTGCGGGTACTCGGCTCGATTGAAAAGCATCAACAGCTTGCGTCCGGTCACTCGCAGCGTCCGAACCGGCTCCGCACGCATCGATCCCACCGCATCGCGGAGCCAGAGATCGCTACTCTCGGCGTAGCCAACCTCCCGACCGAGTCGCTTGGAGAGGATGTCGCGTCCATCCCATGCGCCGCCGCCGGGGGTGAATGTGGAGTCTGAAAGGACCAACGCCCCACTGCCTGCTGGCGGGACATAGGTGCCGTTCGCGTGCGGGCCGTTGCCGACGGCAAGATTGAATCCAAGGCTGTATGTGAGCGGGATGAAGCGCCCGGTGGCCTTCCAGTTGTGCCACGTCGCCGGAGCGCAGACGAGCAAGGCGATCGCTGTCGCTGCGACCACACGCAGCACTCGCGACTGGAATCGAGCATCCGCCAAGGGTAGAACGGCCAGTGCGGGCAGGAGGATCAGATGGATTCCTCGTCCCAGTGCCATCGCGCCGATGATCACCCCAAACGCAACACCGCTGCGAATGGGCGCTGAACGCATGGATTCAAGCGATGCGCACCACAGGAGCAGCGCGCCCAGGAAGATGAGCGCAGACTCACCGAGCACCATCGCGTCGAAAAAGATGAACGGCGTGTACACCGCAGCGAGGATTCCGACCGCGAGCCCGATGGAAGGCGTGGTCGCACGACGGGTCGTATCCATGAGAAGCACAGCCGCGAGACTGCCCACAACGCACTGGATCACCAGCACTC
>JANLOU010000224.1:0-1958 GCA_031366735.1 Candidatus Eiseniibacteriota bacterium | reverse complement strand
GACACCGCATCGAACGAGCTTTCGAGGCCCGCGACGAGGTGGCCGAGAGCGGTGCGCCCGTCGAGTCGGCGGCGCCGTGGTTCGTGCGCCGCTTCGCGCAGCAACGCTGGGCGATCCTCACACCGGAACGAAGCGTGCGCTGGACGCCCGCGTCAGACAAGCTGGAATTCGGCCCAGGACCGGCCGGCGCCAGCCATCACATGCCGCATCCGGACGACGACTTCCTGCTCGAGGCATACCGCAGCGTTTTCGGCGCACGAGACGGACATTAAAAGACGCGAGACTCCGGCCGCGAGCCGGCCTCAGACGATCACGCCATTCTGGTAGGCCGCGCCGAAGTACACGTCCACGCTGGCGATGCGCTCGCCGCTGAAGGTGAAGAACTCGGTGTTGCGAAAGCTCCTGCCGTTGCCAATGGCGCAGGAGTAGGTCACGAAAGCCTTGTTGCCGTCGACCAGGATCTTCTCGATCTTCTGGGTGCGTGCGGCATCGCCTTGTGGCCAGCAGCGCTCGAAGTAGGTGGCGCGGTCGATGGCGTCGTCATTGGGACTGGTGAATGTGAAACCATCCGCCAGCAGCTCCTCGGCGACGACCCGGTTCTCGCTTTCGTAGGCGTCGAAATAGGCGCGGACCACGTCACTCAGTTTTTTGTCTTGCATGGGTGACTGTAGTGGCATTCACTTCGCGGTACTTCCGTTGGCGTCGATCACACCGACTCCCGTGCGTGAACGCTGCAGGGTCCGCTTGACAGCCTTTCTGGCCTTCTGCGCCGGGCTTCGCGTGTCGCGGGCCACCGAGTCCTTGCGGGGCACCAGCGTGACGTCCGAGCGCGCACCCACTGCCCCGTCGGACTGTACGGCGCCGGGTAACGGCACGCTGTCCAGCCCGGTCGGCTTGCGCAGCTTGAGCTGGCGCTGCGCCGCCTCGTTGCCCTGCACGCCGATGCCGCCCTGGGCCATGCCACTTTGCGCGCCCAGGCCGCCTTGCGCACCCGCCAGTGCGGGTCGGCCCTCGAACGCCGCCGCGGCGCCGGCGCTCTGGCCACGCGCGTGATTGAACGTGAACAGCCCCAGCGCCAGCACGAGCGCGACGGCGAACCAATGAATCCATGAACGGTGATTGAAGCGCATGGCGATCTCCCGTGTAACGATTACTCAAGTAGTCTGCGCCCTCCGGCAACTGGCCAACGCCTCAATCGGCAACAGAGTGTGTAGGACGGCGCCGAAGTCCTCGAGGTCAAAATCGAGCTTCCCGATGCCAAATGACGGCCCTGCACTTGACAGCGGGAGCCGCGCCGGAGATAACCAGACCATGAGCGTTCCTCTCGTTGTCCAAGTCACGCATCGCTATACCGCTCCAGCGGAAAGGGTTTTCGATGCCTGGCTGACCCCGTCGCTGGCCGGCCGCTTCTTCTTTGCCACCCGCACCGGCAACATCCTGCGCTGCGAGATCGAGCCGGAAGTCGGTGGCAACTTCACGGTGACGGACCGGCGGCCCAATTCGGATGGCGACGAAAGTGTGTTCGACGCTGAACACCGCGGCACCTACGTCGAAATCGACAGGCCGCGCCGGCTGGTGTTCGACTTCAGCGTGCCGCCCTACACCGACCAGCCGTCGCGGGTCGCGATCGACATCGTTGCCCATGGCGTCGGCTCCTGCGAACTCACGCTGACGCACGACATGGGCGACAGCCGCTACGCGCGCCAGTTCGAAGAGCAGGCCAAGAGCGGCTGGGCCAAGATGCTGGCGACGCTGGACAAGGAACTGTTCACGCGCCGCATCGGCATCTTGTCCTGACAGCCTCTAGGCAGCCAGCCAGCGCTGCACCCAGGCACCGGCCGAAGCGCCGGCCGCGCTGACCACACCGCCCCAGGCAATATCGATCAACGTGAGCGGCAGCGGCCAGTCACGCAGCACCGCCAGGCCGGTGAGGTCGTAGGTGCCGTAGCAAAACAGGC
>JANLOU010000223.1:0-4515 GCA_031366735.1 Candidatus Eiseniibacteriota bacterium | reverse complement strand
CTCCCCGGCCCGGTCGCCGCCCCTGCTCCAGCCGCGCTTTCCCGCTATACTCCGCCGCCCATTGCCCTCGCCCCTTCTTCTACTGGAGCCCAGAGTGCCTCGCTTCTACATCACGACCGCCATCGACTACGTCAACGGCACGCCCCATCTCGGTCACGCCTACGAGAAAGTGTTGGCGGACGCCATCGCGCGGTGGCATCGGCAGAAAGGCGACGCAACCTATTTCCTGACCGGAACCGATGAGCACGGCCAGAAGATCGCCAAGACCGCCGCCGCCGCCGGAAAAGCCCCCAAGGCGTTCGTCGACGAACTCTCGCAGACCTTCGTGACCGCGTGGGCCGCATTGAATGTGGAGTACGACCAGTTCTTCCGCACCACCGACCGTCGCCACGAGATGGCCGTGCAGGAACTCTTCCGCCGCCTCAATGACGCGCTGAGCCCCAAGACCGGACAGCCGGTGCTCTACGAGGAGTCGTACGAAGGGCTCTACTGTGAAGGGTGCGAGGGATTCAAGACCGAGAAGGACCTGGACGAACACGGGCTGTGCCCGGAGCACAAGGTGAAGCCCAAGGAAGTGAAGGAATCCAACTTCTTCTTCCGGCTCTCGGAATACGACGATGCGCTGCTCAAGCATCTCGAAGCACATCCCGAGTTCATCCAACCCGACTATCGTCGCAATGAAGTGGTGAATGTGATCAAGGAAGGGCTGCGCGATGTGAGCGTGTCGCGCCCCAACCTGTCGTGGGGCATTCCGCTGCCCGAGGAGATCGAGGGGAGCGAGGGGCATGTGGCCTATGTCTGGGCTGACGCGCTGCTCAACTACCTGTCGGCGTTGGGCTGGCCCGAGCGGCGCTACTCGCTCTGGTGGCTTGCCAAGCAGAAGGAAGTCGGCGGCCCTGGCGCCGCGCGACAGGACGAGTTCCAGGAGCTCGATGGACAGGGCAAGCCGGGCGCGGCATGGGCCGGCACCAAGGACTCCTATCACACCAACGCACTGCACCTGATCGGCAAGGACATCAGCCGGTTCCACTGCGTGCTGTGGCCCGCGCTGCTGCTTGCGGCCGGGGTGCCGCTGCCGCGCATGGTCTATGTGCATGGATTCATCTACGCCAAGGGCGAGCGCCTCTCCAAGTCACTCGGCAATGTCGTGGATCCGGTGCAGATGGCGGCCGCCTTCGGGGCCGACGCGCTGCGCTTCTACCTGCTCGACTCCATCGCCACCGGTCGGGATGGCGAGTTCACCCTTGAGCAGTTCGTGGAGCACTGCAATACGCACCTGGCCAACAAGCTCGGCAATCTCGCCAGTCGCACCACGACGCTGGTGCAGAAGTTCTTCGACGGCCAAGCCCCCACCGACTGGACGCCGGAGGTGTTCCGCGATGACGGCGCCAGGGCGGGCCTCGCAGCAGTCCTCGAAACCGCTGCCGTGACCGCGGTGGAATGCCCTCGGGCGTGGGACGATCTGCGCCTGAACGAAGCACTGGAGCACATCTGGAATGTGATCGAACGCGCGAACGAGTTCGTGGATCGGACCAAGCCGTGGGAGCTGGGTAAGGACCCGGCGCGACTCGCCGAACTGGGCACCGTGCTCTCGGCATTACTGGAGACGCTGCGCTTGACGGCGATCTGGGCATGGCCGGCGATGCCGAAGAAATGCGAAGAGCTTTGGAACATGCTCGGCTACGAAGGCTCGCCGCGCGAGCAGCGAGGCGATGCGGCACAGCCGCACTTCGGGCCCGTCGCGCCGCGCAAGCTGGGCGAGACACGCATCCTGTTCCCGCGGATCGACCTGAAGCAGGCGACGGGCGCGTGAGCCACCGCCCCCTGACCGCGCGGGCGCCTCGCCTCGCATGATCGACACGCACTGCCACCTGTGCGACAAGCGCTTCGATAAGGACCGTCAACAGGTCTTCGACCGCGCACACCACAGCGGTGTCACGCACTTCGTCGAAATCGCGTATTCGCCCGAGATCTGGGAGCGCGGTTTCGCCCTGGCGGCCGAGCACGCCAATCTGTTCCTGTGCGTGGGAGTGCACCCGAGCGAATCGAGCAGGGTGCCGCTGGAGCAACTGGACGCACTGCGTGACCGTGCGCGCCATCCGCGCGTGGTGGCCATCGGCGAGACCGGTATCGATTTCTTCCGCGACGGACCGCCGCGCGAGGATCAGGAGCGCTGGTTCAAGGCGCAACTGGGGCTGTGCGACGAACTGGGCCTGCCCGTGGTGATCCACCAACGCAGCGCGCTGGAGGATGTGATGGGCATTCTCGAGACCGCGCGTCCCGCAGCCGGCGGGGTGCTGCACTGCTTCGATCAGGATGTGGCCACCATGCGCCGGGCCGAGGCGCTGGGGTTCAAGCTCGGCCTGGGCGGCGTGCTCACCTATCGGCATGAGGCCTTGGAGGAAGCCGTACGCCAGGCCCCCGAGCACATGCTGGTGCTGGAGACCGACGCGCCCTACCTCGAGCCCGAGCCCCGCTCGCTGCGGCGCAATGAGCCCGGGTTGTTGCCCCGCGTACTGCGGCGGCTGTGCGAGCTACGCGAATGGACACCGCAACAGGCGATCGAGATCACCCGCCGCAACGCCCGCGAGTTGTTCCGCTTACCGCTCGGGGCGTAGCGCCGAGGATGCATTGCCCGCCGGACTTTTCGCGGTAGGCCGGCCCTACTTCGTCCGCTGTCGCTCCACTAGCGCTGCGATCGCGCGCACCGATTCGAAGTGGTCGGGGAGCACCTCGTCGTCCGGGATGGTGATGCCGAACTGTTCCTCGCAGAATGTCACCGTCTTCAGGATCGACATGGAATCCAGCAGGCCCTTGGCGAGGAGCGAATCCTCGGGACCCAGATCCTTCAAGTCCTGATCGTAGAAGACATCCTCGACGAGGAACTGGCGGATCGCGGTCTCGGTGGCGTTCAGGGTCATCGGCGTGCTTCCTGGAGGCAAGGGGTCAAGCGTCGACGAGCGCGCGGCGGTCCACCTTGCCACTGCTCGTGCGCGGCAACTGCGCGCGGAACTCGATCGTCTCAGGCACCATATATCGCGGCAGCGTACCTGCACAGTGCTGCTTCAAGTCGTCGGCGGTCAACCCTGCGCCGGCCTTGAGCACCACGACCGCCTTGAGCCGATTGGTGATCTCCTCATCGGCGATCGCCACCACGACCGCCTCTTCCACGCCCGGGTGCAGATTCAGCCGCGTCTCGATCTCACCCAACTCCACGCGGTAACCCCGCGTCTTCACCTGATGGTCGCGTCGGCCCAGGAATTCCAGGTTTCCGTCGGCGCGCTGGCGCACCAGGTCGCCGGTGCGATACGCATGATCGGTGATCCCGGGCGCGAGCTCCACCGATTGCAGCGAGAGGGCGGTGCGTTCGGGCTTGCCCCAATAACCATGCATCACGCTCGCGCCGCGGATCCACAGTTCGCCAACCCCCCCTTCGGGTACGAGCTTGAGCGCTTCGTCGAGCACCAGCGCTTCATCGAACGGACACGCCTTGCCAATGGGCAATGGCGTGTCGTCGTCCGGTGATCCGGGGACTTCGAACCATGTGCAGACATTCGTCTCGGTGGGGCCATACAGATTGACGAACCGCGCCTGCGGCGCCAATGCCATCAACTGACGCAGGTACTTGATCGGGAACACTTCGCCCGCGAACAGCAACACGCGCAGCGCCGACAAGTCGAGTTTCTCGAGCCCGCCGCGCGTCAGCATGAGGATCAGCGAGCTCGGAGTGCAGTACCACACGCTCAGTCGATCGTTCGCCCACTGCTTGGCCACCGCTGCCGGGAACGAGAAGATCCGCGGCGAGACCGGGTACAGCGCGGCGCCCGCCGAGGCGGTCGAGAACAAATCGAAGGTGGACAGGTCGAAATGGAACGGGGCGTGGTTCGCGACGCGGTCGGAAGCGGTGAGCGCAAACTGCTCCGCGGCCCAATCCGTGAACGCGCGCGCATTACGATGCGAGAGCATCACGCCCTTGGGCTCGCCGGTGGATCCGCTCGTGTAGAGGATGTAGGCCAGATCGTCGTCCAGCGCGGGGCCAGCGAAAGCCGCATCGTTCTCCTGCGCGAGCGCCGACCACGGCACCCCGGGCAACCCCGCCACTCGCGGGGCGCCCGCGCCCTCGTGACGATCGACGAACCACAGCGCGCGCATCGGAGCATCGTTGCCGAACGCTTCGTCCAACAGCGCCGCACGGTCGCTCGTGGTCACCAATCCCGCCACCGCGCAATCCCGCGCGATATACGCCAGCCGGGCGGGAGGCGCATGCGGATCCACGGGCACATAGGCCGCGCCCGCCTTCATCACGCCGTACAGCGCGACAACAGCCTCGGGCGACTTGGGTAACCACAACCCCACGCGGTCGCCGCGACGCACTCCGTGCGACACCAGAGAACGCGCGAACCGGTTGGAGCGGGCTTCCAGCTCACCGTAAGTCAGCGTCACACCGTCCATCACCACCGCGGGTGAGTCCGGTCGCGCAGCCGCCGCGCGGGTGACGAGTTGTGGGAGCAGGGA
>JANLOU010000181.1:0-14221 GCA_031366735.1 Candidatus Eiseniibacteriota bacterium | reverse complement strand
ACCGCAATCTCCCCGAAGTACCAACCAAAGCCGCCGAAGCTGTCGCGGAACAAGGTGCCCGCATCGCGTCGGACCCAAGTGCTTCCGCCGTCAGTGGTGCGGTAGAGCCCTTCGCCCACATAACCGCTGCTGACGCCGGTGATGACCTGCGCGTAGACCGTGCTCGGCCGCGAGGGCGCCACGGCGAGCGCGATCCGCCCGACATTGTCACTGGGGCCGGGCAGCCCGCCTGCCAGTCGCGTCCACGACGCGCCGCCATTGACGCTGCGCCACACGCCGCAGCCGGGTCCGAAGGCTCGGCGATAGGTGTAGCGGCGCACGCGCTCCCATGTGGCCGCGAACACGGTCTCGGGGTGCTGGGGATTGAACACCACATCGCACACGCCCGTGGAATCATTCACGAACAGCGTCTTCGCCCAGGTCACGCCGCCATCGAGGCTGCGGTACAGGCCGCGATCGGGGCCGGTCGAGAACTGCCGACCCATCGCCGCGACCAGCAGATGGCTGGCATTGGCCGGATCGATCGCGACGGTGGCAATGCGTCCGGTCGTAGCCAGCCCCAGCGACTGCCACGACAGGCCGCCATTCGTCGTGCGCCACAGCCCATTGCCATCGTACGAGTCCACGCTCCCGTTGGCCTCCCCCGTGCCGCAGTAGACGATCGCGGGATCCGCGGGGTGGATCGCCAGCGCGCCGATCGAGAAGAACGAGTAGCGATCGCTCACGGGGGCCCAGGTCACGCCGGAGTCGGTGGACTTCAGTACGCCACCGTTGGCCGAACCCAGATACACCGTCGAGCCGCCCGGCGCCACGGCCAATGCAGTGACGCGCCCGCCGATGTTGTAGGGACCCACCGGTTGCCAGGTGAGCGACGCTGCGCTCGCCGTGGGCGCCAGAGCTTCGACTTGACGCTCGGTCATCACCTGCTCGAGCGCCGCCTGGAACTTGCCCTGCGGAACCTCGTCGCCCGGGAACGCACGCTGGGCGTGGAACCAATCGTCCGGGGCGGTGCGCTCGAGGCGCTCGTGCGCTCGCTCGTTCGATTCGATACGCAGGTGCAACACCATCGCCGTGGCAAGTGCGAGGGCGATTCCCGTGACGGCGAGCACGGTCGAGTGGGGCAGGCGGCGCATGAGCGAGGAGACTCCCACAGCAAGAGGTCAGGGCCAGCACGACAGGCCTTGAGTCTAGGGAGTGCCTGCCGGCCGCGTCCAGAGCGGCTTTTCATGGCACCGCACGCATCGTGCATTTCGCCCGCCCGAGGAGTTTCGCGGGAGAATAAAAGCGGGCCCCGGCGGACGTCGCCGGGGCCCATTGTGCGTCCCTGCACGATCGCGTCGAATCATTCAACGCGCTTCTGGGCGTCGCTCAGGTGGAGCACTGCTCACATCCTGCACGCAGGATGGATGCTGGCGATGAATCAAGCAAGTCCTGCGTGACCCGGTGTGAGACGCAGGACGGGATGGCTCGTTGCTCGATCAACGCGCCGACGGTGTGACGGTCTCGCCGAAGCGGCGGCCAAGGTCGCGCAAGAAGGTTCGCTGCGGGGCGTGCAAGTCGACGAATCGCGTCGCCACGAATCGCAACAAGGGATGATCGATGGTCCCGATCTCCGTGATGACCACTCGCGCGCCCTGCGGCAGCGGCTCGATCACAAAAGTCCAAGTGCCGCCGAAGCCGTGGCTACTGTCGGCAAGTGCAGTCACCAGCCGCGAGGGTGGTGTCGATTCCCGGATCTCGAGCGGCCAGGCGCCGTCCTGGGCCTGTTGTTCCCAGACCGCGTGACCATTGCGGTCGGGCAAGCGACGCACGCCGCTCAGGTCGCTGCGCCAACCCGGCGCGTGCTCGAAGTCGGCGAGTGCGGCGAACAATGAATCGGGCGGCTGGTGATACTCCGCGACGCTGCGAACGGTGTGCGCTCGGGGCATGGCGCCGCCCAACCCGGCCGCAATCGCCACCACCAGCACCAGGAGCGACACGCCGCTGATCACCACCGCCACCAGGATCCTCACGCGGCTTCCCACGGGCTCAGGCGTCGCGCAACAGGCGCCGCAGCGGCGCCTTCAGCGCCGCAGGCGTGACGCGCGTGAGGGTGACCTGCGAGCAACCCACATGTCGGGCGAGCGATCTTGCCGAGTCGGCGATACCCGCCAGTGCGGCGTCGCTATCGATCGAGCCCCAGTGGGCTTGCGGCGGGGCGTTGCCCTTGGCGAACCAAGGCTCCAGGTGCACATGGCGCAGTTCGAGTTCGCCGCGTTCGCGGTGGGACTTGGGGTCCACTCGGCCGATCAACTGGCCCTCATGCAGCACCGGCAGGCTGTAGTAGCCATGCGTGCGCTGAGGGCCCGGCACATAGATCTCGATGCGGTAGAAGTAGTCCCACAGGCGCAACGCGCGCTCGCGGTGCCACAGGAACGAATCGAACGGGCACAGGAATGTGGTCCCCTGCGAGGGGCGGCGGATGCGAGCCGAGCGCTTCAACGCGGGCAGATCCTGGGTCCGCGCGAACCAAGTGCTGCTCTGGCCTTCGACGAGCAGTTCCTGGACCAACCCCTCGCGGATCAATCCCTGCAGCGCCGCACGCAGGTCGGCCATTCTCAACCGTGGCCAGGTCCAGTACATATTGAGATCATCGAGCGCCGCTGCTCCCATGGCCTCGAGCGAGCGCAACACCCGCTGCTGCGTGAACTCGGCGTATGACATCGGCGCGGCAGTCGCGAGTTGGGGCAGCACCTGCTCCATGACGGCATAGCGCTTCTGGAAGTGTGCGCGGGAATGGACGGCGATGCGACCGCTCTTCCACAGGTAGTCGAGCGCGTGCATGGCCGGTTTCCAGGTCCACCAGCCGCCGCCCTTGCCCATGCTCTTGGGGCGTTCGAAATCGGCGTTCCCGAGCGGACCCCGCGCAGCGATGGCGGCTTCGACCGAATCGATCAGCGCGCATTCGTCGTCGATCCAACTGGAGTCGGCTCGCCGCCGATGTGGGATTTCGGCCATACACCCTCGCCACAGCGGCAGATCGCGCGTGGCCACGAAGCAGGCCACATGCGAGAGGTATTCGAACAACACCCGCTTGCGGTAGGCAAGACGCTCGAATGTGGTGCGGTCATACTCGCCGAAACGACTCCAGAGCGTCAGGTGATGCGCACGATCCACCACATTCACGGAATCGATCTGCAATCCGCCCACGCCCGCGACGAATCGTTCCAGGCTCGCCGAAGTGAGTCGTTGCGCGCGCGGGCGACCGAGGTGCTGTCGCTCGAGGAAGAGCGCAGCGGCGGCGCGGGTCGGAAGACGCACGGGCTTCACGCGTTCGGGCAGGGGTGGGCTTCGCCCAGCAACTCGACCAGATGCAGCATGCGTACTGGCGTGCCGCGTTCGCGAGCGCCGCGCTGCATGTGCAGCAGGCACCCGGGGTTCGAAGCGATCACCACTTCGGGCGCCACCGCGTCGATGCTGTCCAGCTTGTGCATGAGTTGCGCGTCCGCCATGGCGGGGTGCGAGAGGTTGTAGACGCCCGCGCTGCCGCAACACCAATCGCTGTTCGGCAGGTCCACCAGCTCCACCCCGGGCAGTTGCCGCAGCAACCGGCGCGGCGCCTCGCGCACGCGCTGGGCATGCGCCAGATGGCAGGGGTCATGGTAGGCGACGCGCAGCGGTTTGTTGGCATCGACGCGACTGGTGAGCGCGCGTGTGGCCGGTGGCAATCCCAAGTGAGCCAGGACCTCGCTCACATCGCGCACGCGGCTCGAGAATGCCTCGGCGTCCACCGCCGCCGCGTCATCGTGAAGCAGATGGCCCGTTTCGCGCAGCGCCGCGCCGCAACCGGCCGAGTGCGAGACGATGAAATCGTACGCTCCGGCGAAGGCCTGCGCGTTCGCTCGTCCGAGCGCCTTGGCTTCGTGGCGCAATCCGGAGTGCGCTTGCAGTGCGCCGCAGCAGGTCTGCGCGTGCGGCACTGTGACCTGTGCGCCGGCCAGCACCAGCAGGCGAACCACCTCGTGGTTGATGCTCGAGAACATCGCCGGCATCACGCACGAGACATGGAACGCGACGCTGGCCCGCGCAGCTCCCGCGGGGTGGAACACCAATGCGTCGGGGCGGCGCTCCAGCCGCGCGCCGGGCGGCAACTGCGACTCGACGCGCTCGAGCGCTCGCTCGTGCCGAGGCGCGATCGGGGGCGTCATGGCGAAGCCCTGCGTGGCGAAGCGCGGCAACAGGCGCGCTGCAAGCGGGCTGCGCATGAACGCGGCGATTGGTCCCGATTGGCCCAGACGCAGGAGATCGGCCGCAAGCGCCACGCGCTTGGGCCACGGCAGCACGCTGCGCAACACCCATGCGCCCAGCAGTCGCATGGGTGTTGCGCGGCGCGCGCGGCGTTCGATCTGTCCGCGCGTGGCTTCGAGCATGCGGCTGTAGGGCACGCCCGCCGGGCACACGGTCTCGCAGGCGCGGCAATCGAGGCAGTTGTCCAGATGCGTCACCACGGCCGCGCTGGGCTCGATGCGCCCCTCGAGCAACCCGCGCATCAGGTAGATGCGTCCGCGCGGAGAGTCGGGCTCGATCTTGAGCTCGCGATAAGTGGGGCACGCGGTGAGACACAGTCCGCAATGGATGCAAGTGTTCACATCGAGGCGCGCGGGCGCATCGTCGGCGTCATACCAGGAAGGAAGCGCCGCGGGGCGCGACTCAGGCTCGGACATGCGATGGAAGATAACATCGCCGGGAGATGTCGCGAGGGGAGAGGTGAGGAATTGGCTCTTGACAGGTTTCGACGGGGATCAGGCCCAACGTCCTCGCTGTGTCGCGGCTCGTGACGCAATGCGCGGTGCTTTGGCGTATGCGCGTGAACGCGGGTGTCCGCACGAAAGTTCTCGCGATGGGTTGAGTTCGCTGCTTCACCGAGGAGTGTAAGAGGCGAAATTCACCATGGTATTCTGATTCATCAGCGAGCCCACCTGCCCCCGGCAACCCGCCCCCGCGGATGAGTGCCATGCAACTGCGTTCGTTCTCTGGTGTCCCAGACCATATCGTGAAGTTCGAGACGATCCGTACCAACTCCCAGACCAACCTTCCCGTCGCTCGCGCCATCGAAATGCTCGCCGAGGCCCAGGCCCGAAAGCTCCACCTCGCCGCCGGATACGCCACCATGCGCGAGTTCTGCGTGTGCGAGATGAACTTGTCTGAAGACGAGGCTGCCAAGCGGCTGCAAGTGGCGGGCGCGTCCCGCGACTGCCCCGCCATCCTGCCCATGCTTGCCGAGGGTCGGCTGCACCAGACGGCGGTGGTGATGCTCGCGCCCCATCTGAAGCAGAATCCGGATGCGGTCGGGTTGCTTGAAGCGGCTGCAGGGAAATCCAAGGCGCAGATCGCGCTGCTCCTCGCCGAGCGGTTCCCACGGCCGGATCTGCCCAC
The DNA here is from genome assembly GCA_031366735.1 of Candidatus Eiseniibacteriota bacterium. GTDB lineage: Bacteria > Eisenbacteria > RBG-16-71-46 > RBG-16-71-46 > RBG-16-71-46 > CAIXRL01. The sequence goes on along the minus strand of JANLOU010000181.1, from coordinate 8,806 downwards.
GAGGTTGCAGGCGGTGGGGGCGCCTGGTGCCGTGATTGAAGTTGCTGCCGGGACCGGCGACTCTTTCGTTTTGGAGGCCCCAGCCGAGTCGATTCCGTTCTTGACTTCGACACGCGCGCCCGTCCCAACCTCGCCGGGTCACTTCGCGGTCCAGTTCACGCTCGATGACGAAGCGCATCGCGAACTCGAGTACGCCCGTTCCCTCAATCGTCGCGTCGTCCCCTGCAGTGACATCGCAGAGTTCTACCGCTGGGCGGTGCGGCAGGCCATCCAACTCGGGGAGAAGCGGGCGTTCGGTGGGAGGAACTGTCGCCGCAAGCAGAAGGTCGGTCCAGTGCGGGAGCCGAAGGGCAACCACATTCCGGACGCGCTGCGTGCGCAGGTCTGGATGCGGGACAAGGGGCGTTGCACGTTCGTGAGCGACTCGGGCCGGCGTTGCAGCGCCGAAGGAACGCTCGACATCGATCACAAGATGCCGCTCGGCAAGGGAGGAGCGACCACGCTAGAGAACCTGCGGCTCCTGTGCCCAGCGCACAATCAGTACGAGGCAGATCGTGTTTTCGGTGCGGGCTTCATGGCGGAGAAGCGAGCGGCGGGTTGTGAGCCCAAGATTGAGACGAACGTCGTGGTCTCGCCCGATGTCAATGCTTGGTCAGGACCTCAGGTTCCGGAACCTGAGATTTCGACTGTTCCTGAACAAATCGAGCATACGGCCCTGCTCACTCAACGCGAGGACATCATCGATTGCCTGCGCGCGCTCCACTTCAAACGCGCGGACGCCAAGCGTGCTGCAGCGTGGTGCGATCACCTTCTCGGGCAATCACTGGAGACATGTGTGAAGTACGCGCTGCAGCAACTCGTGATGCCCCGCTTCAAGCGTTGCGCGGTGGGTCAGCAGCGGAGTTCCATCGCGGACATGTGCGAAAATCGAATCGCACCATGAGGCATGGGTTCGCTCCTACCCGTCCGTATCCACATGGAAGTGGTGCAGCAGCCGGTGCAGCACCGGCGCCAGTAATACGCCCACGCTGGTCAGCAGCGTGATACCGCTGAAGAGCGCGTAGGCGGACGCGAACAGTTTTCCGCCGTCCGTCTTCAGCGTATCCACCGGCCCCATGCCGCCCAGGATCATCGAGGCGTTATAAACGCAGTCCACCCAATCGTCGATCTCACCGAGCGTGTGGTAGCCCAACACGCCGATCGCCAGCGACACCCCGATGACGGCCACCGTCAGGCCGCCGCTCACCGCGAGCCTTCGATGGAACTCCCCCAGCGGCGCCAACTTCTCTTTCTTGTGCTCGAACTGCAGCAGGCTGGGACCCTTGCGCCGCTTCATGGCACCAACACGATCTTGCCGAACACCTGGCCGGCCTCGAGCGCTTCATGCGCGCGCCGGGCTTCGGCCAGTGGCAGCACTCGGTCCACGACGGGTTCCAGTGCGCCACTCGTCACATGTTTCATCACTTCGACCAACTCTGCGCGCCGTCCCATCCAGGACCCCATCAGTGAGAGGTGTTTGCCGAACAGCATATTGAGGTCGAGCGAGACCTTCGATCCAATCGTGGCCCCGCAGGTCACCAACCGGCCGTTGCGGGCCAGCGCCGCCACCCCGGCTTCGAACACGCGGCCGCCGATATGTTCGATGACGACATCGACACCTTTCTTGCCGGTGCAGGCGCGCACTTGTTGCGCTAAGTCGAGGGCAGCGCTATCGAACACTTCTCTTGCACCCAGCTTGCGAGCCCGCTCGCGCTTGAGCTCGGTGGTTGCGGTCGCCAGGACGCGAGCGCCCAGCATCCGCGCGATCTGGATGGCCGCAGTGCCCACGCCGCTGCCGGCTCCCATGATCAGCACATCCTCGCCCGCGCGCAGGGCCGCGCGTCCCACCAGCATGTGCCACGCGGTCAGGAACACGAGCGGCACGGCCGCGGCCTGTTCGAACGACAGGCGCTCGGGATAGGGCAGGCAATTCACAGCAGGCACGCTCACCAGTTCCGCGTATCCGCCGTTTCTGCCGCGGCCGAGCACATCGTAGTGGCGACACAGGTTGTCGTCGCCTTCCATGCACTGCGGGCAGGCGCCGCAGGAGAGCGTGGGCAGTACCAGCGTGCGCGCGCCCACCGCCACATGCCGCACCGCGTCGCCCACCGCGACGATCTCGCCCGCGATGTCGTTGCCGAGCACATGCGGCATCTGGGGCGACAGTCCCGGCAGTCCTTTGCGCACCCACAGGTCCAGATGATTGATGGCGCACGCGCGCACACGCACCAGGGCTTCATCGGGCGCGAGCAGTGGCTCGGGTTGATCGCCGTAGTGCAGTACCTCGGGGCCGCCGTTGGCTTCGAACCAGACCGCCTTCATAGGCGCTGCTCCTTCTGCGCGCGGGCGACGCGCGGGCTACTCGTCGAACAGGACGGTGGGTTCCTCGTAGAAGCGCACCGAGCGCTCCGTGAGCCGCTCCGCCATCCAATCCTGTAGCCAGGCGTTCTTGTGTTCGAGTGGCATCTCGGTGTCCTCGCACATGGAGAGCGGCATATTCAGCCGCAGCGCGCGCCATTGGATCAGGTGTCGGGTGATGCCTGCGGGAAGGTACTCGCCGCTGCTGGCCAGATCGACCACCTCGGCCGGGTCGAAGCGCGGGAAGATCACCAGCGCGGTCACCTCCGGGTGTTCCTTGCGGGCCTGCGTGAGCGAGTCGGTGTTGACGCGCACATAGGGCACCTTGTCCTGGTACACGCTGACCACCGCATTCAGGAGTTGGTTGCGCTCGTGCAGCGTGCGGCCGCCCTGCAGCACCAGCACATCGCCCTCGGAGAGCACGACGCAGGCGAGCGCCTCACGCCGCGCCAGCAGGGCGCGTCCGTGGATGCGATCCATGTGGGTTCGTTCCAGCCCCTCGATGCGCGCGAGTCCCTGCTCCAGATGTTCGCGTGTTTCCGCGGTCAACGCGTGGTACCAAGTGGAGAGTTGCACCCACGGCTGTTCATAGCGCACGACCTGCACCACCACATGCGGCCAGCCCGCAGCTTTCGCGGCGGTGGAGCGATTCGCGCCGTCGAGCACGATGTAACGCGTCTCGATGCGCTGGCCATCGCCCACTTGCGCCACGATCGGCGGATTCTTCATCACTCCGCTCTCGCGCAGTCGACGCACCAAAGGCTCGGTGCGCTGCGGGTCATTGAACTCGTGCGGGTAAACGTCCTCGGTGGGGACGAACCGCAGGTCGGGCAGGCGGAAATCCGGGCTCAGGCTCATGGCGTGGGCCACGATACGACAACTGGGCGCCGATGCGCACCCGGGCGGGCCGCGCGCGGGCGCCAAGCTGCAGCCCGAAGCCACTCCGCGCTGGTGCGCGAGGCCACCGCGCTCGTTCGAGCGACGCACCTTGGAGGGGCTCCCTTTGCGTACCGTGCTCGAGCGTTGATCACGAGCTTCCCCGATGCATCGGTTCCCCCCAACGGAGGTGTTCCCGGATGTTCCGCAAACCACTCTTCGCGCTCGCCCTGTTCGCGCTTCTGGCGCCGGCCGCGCATGCGCAGACCGTCGATGAGATCCTCGCCAAGCACTACGACGCGATGGGGCTCGAGAAGTTCAGGCAGATCCAGAGCATGCGGGTCTCGGGCAAGATGCTCGTCGGCCCGGGCATGGAAGCGGCGCTCACCATGGAGCGCAAGCGCCCCGGCATGTCACGCATGGAGTTCACGCTGCAGGGAATGACCGGGGTGCAGGCCTTCGATGGCGCCAATGGTTGGTCGGTCATGCCGTTCATGGGCAAGAAGGATCCCGAGCCGATGTCGGCCGAGGATGCCAAGGAGATGCTGAACGACGCTGATTTCGATGGCGCGCTCGTGGATTGGAAGGCCAAGGGTCACACGGTCGAGTATCTGGGCAAGGAGTCCGTCGAGGGCGCCGAGACCTACAAGCTGAAGCTCACGAAGAAGGGTGGGCAGATCGAGACCTACTATCTGGACACCGAGACGGGGCTGATCCTGAAGGAAGAGGCCAAGCGCACGGTGCGCGGCAACGAGATCGATGGCGAGACCGTGCTGGGCGACTACAAGGATGTGAACGGGATGCTGTTGCCGTTCTCGCTGGAGCAGGGCATGAAGGGCTCGCCCCAGAAGCAGAAGATGATATTCGACAAGTACGAGATGGATGTGAAGCTCGAGGACGCGCGCTTCAAGATGCCCGTCGTCGCGGCGGCGGTGGATTCCTCGAAGGCTGCGTCCAAGACGACCACGAAGTCGACAACGAAGGCCACGGCGAAGAAGGGCAAGTAACGCAACGCTTCACGGACACCAGCCTGCCGAAAGCTGCCCGTCGATCAGCGTTTCTTCGGCGCGCGTCGCGGGGCGTGCTCGGCGCCCCATTGCGCGATCATGCGCAGGGCCTGCTGCGCACGGCGCACGCGGGTCTCGGGCCGCTTGGCATCCTCGATGAACTCCGCGTAGGAACTGCGATGTGACTGTGGCATCGCGTGGTAGGCGTCGCTCGCGTCGGGGTTGTCCTTGAGCCCCTGCAACAACTCGAGTGGCACTTCTGCGGTGCGCGGAGCCGGGTCCACCTTGAGCCCCACACGAACGGAGTCGCCGGGCTCGACGCCCGTCTTCTCACGCATCTCGGGCGTGAACACGATGAAGTGCCCACCGTCACCGTCGGGTCTTGCCGTGCGTGCGAACGGAACTCCCTCCACGGTCATGATGATATTCACCAAGCCGCGTTTGCCAAGCCAGACGCTGGCTTCGCGGGGAAGGAACAGGTGCGGCCACATCCCGGTGGGCCCGAGTTCAGTGAGCATCGCTTCGAACGCGATCGAGGTTGCCCGCTTCGTGCGAGGCGTTGGCTTGGCAACGGACTTGGGACGGACGATGGTGGTCATGACGGGCTCCTTCGAGAAGACATCGAGCAAGCGATCCCGCAAGCGCGAACCGCGCACAGAATAGCCCTCCCCGTGGTGGGAAGGGCATACTCCTTTCGTCCTATCTCTGTTGTGTCCGACGAGGGCTTCAGCCCTTCAGGGCCGTTGGGTTCTCGCTGGCTCGCCCGGCGCTGAAGTAGGCCTCCTTGAGCCGCTTCATCATATCTTCCCGCTTGTCGTACAAGCGCTTGCGGGGACGGGGCGCATGCTTGGCCAGAGCGTATGCCGTCAGTAATGGTAGGCCGATGGTGGAGTCGGTGTAGCAGATGACCGTGCCGGGCAGTTGCTCGGGATCGATCTTGCCCCAGCTCACGGCCTCGGCCGGCGTGGCGCCGGATAAGCCGCCCGTGTCGGGGCGCACATCGGTCACGGCGAGGAAGTAGTCGTGGCCCTTCTCGGCGATGCCGAGCACTTCCTGCAGCTGGGGTTCGGTCTGCAGCACGAAGTTCTTGGGGCTGCCGCCGCCCAGGATCCACACGCCACTCTTGCCGCCGTTGGCCTTGGCGTCCCAGACGATGCCCGCGGTCTCGTTCACATCGGCGTTCACATCGATGAGCAACTGATTTCCCTCGAGCGCCTTGGCCGCCACATTCATGCCGATGCTCGAATCTCCGGGTGACGAGGTGTAGATGGGCACGCCGTACTCGTACGCCGCAGCCAGGAGCGAGCGCGACTGCAGCCCCAGCTTCTCCTCGCGCGCGCGCAGGTACTTGCCGCACAGATGGTGGAACTCGGCGCTGCTCATGGTGCGCTGGAACTCGGGGCCCGAGATGATCTCGCGGAAGAACGCGTCCGTGCTGAGCAGCACCTCATAGTCGAAGAAGATGTCGTAGATGCGAACGACGCCCTTCTCGCGCAGTTCCACATCGTCGATCTGGGCGGTGCCCTGGTGCATGGCCAACCCCAGTCCGAAGTGCGCATCGTGGTACAGGTTCGCGCCGGTCGAGACGATCCAGTCCACGAAACCCGCTTCCATGAGCGGGATGATCGCGCTCATGCCGAGCCCCGCAGGGGTCAGCGCTCCGGTGACGGAGAGGGCCACGGTGGAATCGTCGGCGAGCATGCGTTCGACCAGTAACCGCGCGCCCTCACGCAAACGGGCGCCGTTGTACGCCATGAATGCTTGGTCGATGAGCTCGGCAACGGTCTCCTTGCCAGTGATGGCGGGAGGATTGATCCGCTGGCCGGCGAGGTAGCGGTGCGAAGGCCTGTTCTGGGACATGTCGAGCCTCGAGGACAGAAGTGATGGAGCAGGGGGTCAGCGGGAGAGTCGGGACCTTGGGCGCTGGCGCTGGACTTCCTCGATCTTCTTGGGGTCGTTCGGGAACAACCCGACCTTGGCCAGGCGTGGGATGAGGTCCACCCACTGCGTCTCGCGTCCGAACACGGCGCGGAACAGTTTGAGACCCTCGGCCTCCTGCCCATTGGTGTACATCGTGACGGCGGCCCAGAACTGCAACTCGACCACATCCGGCGCCAACCGGGTGGCTTCGGCGTAGGCCTTGGCGGCCGCCTCGGGTTTCTTCTCGGAAGTCAGATTGTCGCCCGCGTCCTCAAAATTGTACGCGCGCCGCAACTTGAGCAGGCGCCGCAGCTCCTTGAGCGGCTCGTCATTGTCCTCGACCCGCAGGTTCACCACAAAATCGTTCCACGGCTTGCCCGACGCTTTGCCCTTCACCACCACGATCGCAGCGGACTGCTGGCCGCGGATATCGCCCCCGGCCTTCTGGGCGGCTTCGAGTGCCACGAGCATGCGCTCGGCCAAGTCCCCGCTCGCCTTCTCGAAAGCTGCTTTCATCGCCGGCCAGATGGTGGGGTTGGCCATGAGGTTCGCCTGGCACGAGAACTGGTCGCCCTGCACATCGCCGGCGTCGGGGATGCAATTGCGCCCGGTGTACGCGGCGATGTTGCCCTTCGTATCCACCATCGCCACCTGACGGCCGTCGTTGTTCGGGTCGGCCTTGAGGAGCGAGTCCAGGGCTTCGCGCGCCGTCAGGCCCTGCTTCATCAGTGCCAACCCATTCGGGCCATAGTCGATGAGCACGAGTGATTGCGTGGCCACGGTCCCACGCCAGCCTCGGCCCAGGGCACAACGGGTCCCACGGAGAAATAGTGCGACTGCACGGCCACGCCCATCTCGCCAGTGCTCGCATCACGCGCGACGATCGAATAGGTGTGAGCCAGTGGCGAGGGCGGCGCGCCGATGGGGATGGCGGCGTGCGCGGAGCATGCGGCACAGGACAGCAGCAACAGGGACAACGCGAGTCGACGCATGGTGGCTCCTTCTGGGGATCGGGCATCCGGTGGATCGCCCGCACTATAGAGGACCGGCGCAGGGTGGGGCTGCCCGAACCCCGCGCTCGTCCGGCCCGAGGCCGCGGAAGTGACAAAGTAGCCGCGCGCTCACCGGATGGGTTGCGTCATCCGGGGGACTTGCGCGTAATGTCACCGCCGATCTCTCGCTTGCGGTTCTCCGTGGCGGAGGCTTCCGTCAGGCCGCAGTGCACCCCTTCGCCACAGGAACCCAGTCCCCATGCGTTTGCATACCCTAGTGCCCACGGCGCTGCTCCTGTGTGCTGCGGCGGTCGCTCCGGCCGCCGAAAGAGCGTCGGTGCCGGCAACCCGCATCACCGGCACGCTGCATATCGACGGCAGCCTCGATGACGCCGCCTGGGCCAGTGCTCCCCCGATGGACGCGTTCCTGCTGACCGGAGCGCGTGAGGGCCAAGCCCCGTCCGAGAGCACCATCGTGAAGGTGTTGTTCGACGACACGCGGATCGTGTTCGGTATCTGGTGCAGTGCGCGTCGCCCGCTGCGGGCGAGCCTGACGCCGCGCGACCAGATCACCGACGGCGACCATGTCTCCATCCACCTCGACACCGACGGCGATGGGCAGCGCGCCTACATCTTCGGCGTGAATCCCTACGGGGTGCAGTTGGACGGCATTCTCACGGGGGACCCCGACTTCAAGTGGGATGGGGTGTGGGAGGCCGAAGCCAGACGCGGCGATGGCGCGTGGACTGCGGAGATCGAGGTGCCGTTCCGAGCCATGCGGCTGCCCCAGAAGGCGTCGCGCCCATGGCGGCTGTGGATCCGACGCGAGAGCGTGGCGTGGAACGAGGTGCCGACCTGGCCGCTCTATCGCTCGGGCCAGGCGGGCGGCGTCATGCTGCAGGCGGCCGACATCACTGGGCTGGACCATGTCCATGGGGGACGCGACCTGACACTGGAGCCGTATGTCTTCGGCGGTCTGTTGGGCGCGCGCACATTCGGGGATGCTGGCGTGGCCACGCCGTGGTCGCGCGAGCATGCGGATGACGCCGGGCTCGACCTGCAGACTTCGCTCACTTCCTCCCTCGCGTTGAATGCCACGGTGAATCCTGACTTCAGTCAGCTCGAGGCGGACAAGTTGCAGTTCGGGGCGAACCGACGATTCCCGCTGTCGTATCCCGAGAAGCGCCCATTCTTCCTGGAGGGCGGCGAAGTGTTCCAGTCGCCGCTCAACCTGGTGTATTCGCGCCGGATGAGCGATCCCGAGTGGGGCCTCAAGCTGACCGGCCGCGTGGGCGGCGTCCGCACCGGCACGCTCGTGGTGCGCGATGCGGGCGGTTCCTCGCTGGCGGGTGTGGGAGCGGGTCCATGGGGGACCTCGCAGCGGGGTTCATGGGCGCTCACGCGTGGCACCTTGCCTTACGGCAATGGTCAGGATGTCGGCGTGCTCGTGGCGGGGCATGTGCAGGAAGCCGACGACCCCACTCGGAGCTCGGAGGGTCGCGAGAACGCGGTGTTCGCCCTCGATGCCAACGGGCGGTTCTCGGATCGTTGGAGCTACCAGAGCCAGCTTGCGCACACGGAGTCGCGCTTCGAGGCAGACGACGGCGCTGGCGG
>JANLOU010000157.1:0-1899 GCA_031366735.1 Candidatus Eiseniibacteriota bacterium | reverse complement strand
CACGGCAGCGGTGTTGTTCAGGCTTTGTCGAGCGCCCGTTGCAAACGCGTTCGCGCCTCGCTCATCAGCTCTCTGAGTTGCGGAGCATCCCCCACCACGGAGAGCATGGATTCCGGATCCAAGATCGAGACCACGGCGTTCGACTTCGCGTCCTCGGTGACGACGACATTGCATGGAAGTAACAAACCGATGCCGGGATCCACGCTCAACGCCTGAAAAGCGAGCGTTGGGTTGCAGGCACCCAGAATCACATAGTTGGGAAAGTCCTGGTCCAACTTCGCCTTGAGCGTGGCCTTCACATCGATTTCCGTGAGTATTCCAAACCCCTCGACTTTGAGCGCCGTCTCGATTCGCGCGCGTGCGCTCTCATACGAGACACCCTGCAGCGTGCGTGTGAATCCGTATTCGATGTCCAACATGAGTTCCACCTCTTTCGGGTTCAGAAGGCCCACATCAGTTCGGCGATCGCACTGCGGTCTCGGGGGGTTCCAGCGGACTTCACGAACTGGGACTCCAGTGTGAGTCGCACCTGAGTCTGTGCCCAGAACGACACCCCGACCGTAGGCCCGTCCGTGATCACTGCATCCCCTACCAGAGCCTCGCGGCTCGCGTAGTCATACCGCGCGTAGCCAGCCCATCGATCGGCAAGCTGGACTTCTCCAAGCAGGAAGCCGCCTTGGGTTCCCAGCGCGCGTTCGCCGTCGGTCTCGTCAGTTCCCCAGAGCAGTCCGAGCACACCTTTCGTGCGGGCCCCGTAGGCGTTCGCGAACACCGCGACTCGCGTGTAGTCGATCGAAGGTTGTGCCACGAAAGCTGCAAGCTTGCCGCGGTACCCGAACACGCTCAGCGCATTGCCCTTGGCGCCCCGCAACAACTCCATGCTGGCGTAGACATCGGTGTGACCCTGGTCCATGGCATCCTCGAGTTGCGGTTGGCCCACGCCCACATAGGCGTTCCATCCCGCCAGGTCCACAACGCCGACCTCGATGCCCCGAATGAGTGTCTTGGGGACCCAGGGATTCTGCACCCGCGTGGGCTGCTCCAACACCACCGGCAGGGACAATGGCATCTGCGCACCGCCCCCGTTGAAGAGGATCGCGAACGGAAGCAACTGGCCCACTCGCACCGAGGCGAAGCGCGGCTGCCACGCCGTGTTGTATTGCGCATAGGCCTGCTCCACCTCGACGCCACCCGTCTCGAAGTCGACCTCGAAGTTCGTGACTCCGGACCAGTGTTGATCCAGCGGCCCACCGATCCAGCCATCGAGCATGCCGGGATGGAATCCGGCCTGCTGATGATCGCGCGCTTCGTAAGTGTGATGCCCCATGAGGCTCAGGTAGTCCTGCCACGCCAACGGTAGCGCCTCTCCAAGGGGCCGTTCGGTCGCGGCGACCGGGGCGTCATCGAGCTTTGACGCCGCGCCCATCGCCATGCCGCCGCTCGGCGGCATCCCCCCGCGTTCCTCGCGAAGGCCGCGCCGGATGTAAGCGTGGCCGTCCTCATTGAGTTCGGGAACGCGGTAGTGGCACATCTGGCACTGCGCCTTCTCGCGCCGCGCGAACGCGGGCACCGCTTGGGAGTAGCTCGCCTGCAGGAAGGACAGGACGGTGAGCAAAAGCAGCATGCACAGGAATGTGGACTTCAGCTTCACAGGACCACCTCCAGTCGTTGCTTGAATGACAAGCCAGTTCCATGCCGCGATCAGAGGGTGATTTGTCGGCCCTTCCGGGTGCACGACGCCGGCGGAGATGTAAACGGGGGCGCCCAGCGGTAGGACATACAACAGGACGCCGCGCGATTCGGCGTCGACCACTCGCGAGGGCAGCCGAGTTGGCATCACCCGTTGGGGTTGGGCCACCCCCGCGTCAGCGGCACGATTGGTGCTCGAATCAGGTGTCC
>JANLOU010000143.1:0-6092 GCA_031366735.1 Candidatus Eiseniibacteriota bacterium | reverse complement strand
TGGTAGTCATGGACCATGGTGATTCCCGCGGCATGCAGCGCTCCTGCGGCTTCGTCCAAGAGGGCGTCGTCGAGAGCCGGCCCAGCGGCCGCCTCGAGCCCGTGGAAGGCTCGCGCGGCGTTCTCCCGCACCACGCCGGTCAACTCGCCGGTGGCGCCGCGGTCGAACCGACCGCCCTCGGGATCGCCGGTGGCGCGCGTCACACCCGCAGCAGTGAGCGCTGCCGAGTTGACCCACAGGGAGTGGAAATCATGTCGATGCAGGATCACGGGGCGCTCGGGAGCCACCGCATCGAGGCTCGCGAGATCCGGCGCTGCTTCCCACCGGGATTCGTCCCAGCCCCTGCCCACCAGTGGCGCCTCGGTGCGATCCGAGGCGAGCCCGGTGCGGACGCGCGCCAGCGCTTCGGCGCGAGTGCCGGCGTGACTCAGATCCGGCTGCCGGCGCGAACGCGCCCACGGGACGAAGTGCAGGTGCGCATCACAAAGGCCCGGCGTGACCGTCGCGCCATCCGCCTCGAGCACGCGCGCGTCCTGCCCCTGCGCCTGCGACTCGAGCGCGCGGCCCACCGCCACGACCCGGCTTTGTGCGAGCAGGACGCTGTCGGCATCGAGCAACGCCCCGCCCGACCACACGCGCGCGCCCCGGACCAGCAGTGCGCGCGGGCTCACGGGCGTTCCGCCTCGACCGTGTTCACGAGCACGCCGACTCCTTCCACCTCGACCTCGACGCGATCGCCCGGGACAATCGGGGCGATACCCGCGGGCGTCCCGGTGGCGATCACATCGCCAGGCTCCAGCGTCATCACCCGCGAGACATGCGCGATCAGGCGGGCGATGCCGAAATGCATCTGCGAAGTGCGGGCCTGTTGCCGGATCTGACCGTTGACGCGCAGGCAGAATCCAAGATCCAGCGGCGAGAGCCCAAGCGTGATCACGGGACCGAAAGGCGCGAACGTGTCGAATCCCTTGGCCCGGGTCCACTGGCCGTCCGTCTGCTGGTGATTGCGCGCGGAAACATCATTGAATGCGGTCACCCCGGCCACGTGCTCGAGCGCCTCCGACTCCGCCACCCGATGCGCACGCCGTCCGATCACGATGGCGACCTCGCCCTCGGGATCGAGTCGCGTCACTCCCGCAGGGTGGACGATGACAGCGCCAGTGCCGATCGCGGCGCTTGGCGGTTTGAGGAAGAACAGTGGCTCGGCCGGCGGCTCCTTCACCTCGCCTGTGAAGGTGAGACTCTCCTGCACATGCTCGAGGTAGTTGAGCCCGATACAGACGATCTTCGAGGGGACACACGGCGCCAACAATTGCACAGTGTTGGGCTCGTCCACGGGACCGCTCGGCTCCCCCCCGTGCCACGGGGCTGCGCTCAGGCGCACCCAACCCTCGGGTGTACGCACGCCATGGTGCACGGCGTCAGCCACACGATAGCGGGCCAGTTTCGGGTGAGCGGGCAGGTTCACGAGAGCACCAGAGTACGCGAGGCGCGACTCCGGGACAAAAGCCGGAGGTGCCTTCCACCGCGTGTCCGCGAGCTCGTCGGGCGTGCAGGGTTTGACGCTGATTCTGGGGCTTTGTTAGCGTGTCCGACATGACGAAGACCCCGAAGCGATCCAACCCGAAGTCCGCGTCCGAGATCCTCCTCCAGCGATTCGACAAACGCACCGCCCGCTTGGCCGTCATCGGTCTGGGTTATGTCGGTCTGCCACTCGCCGTTGAACTGGCCCAGGCCGGGTTCGAAGTGTTCGGCATCGATATCGACGAGCGCCGCGTCAAGCAACTGAACCAGGGCAGATCGTATATCCAGGATGTCCCGACCGCAGCCGTGCGCGAACTGGTGAAGGCCGGTCGGTTCCACGCCAGCACGGACTTCGGTGTCCTCAAGAAGTGCGACACCGTGAACATCTGCGTCCCGACGCCGCTGAGTAAACAACGCGATCCGGATGTGTCGTACATCGTCGCGGCCGCGCAGGAAGTGGCGCGCCATCTGCACAAGGGCATGCTCGTCATCCTCGAGAGCACCACCTATCCCGGAACCACGGACGAGCTCGTGCTGCCGATGCTGGCCGAAACCGGGCTGCAGGTGGGCAAGGATTTCTTCCTCGCCTTCTCGCCCGAGCGCGTGGATCCCGGCAACGCGCAGTTCAATACGCGCAACATCCCCAAGGTCGTGGGCGGCGTGACCAAGACATGCACCGACGTGGCCGTGAAGCTGTATCAACAGCGGCTCGATCATGTGGTGCCGGTCTCCAGCACCCAAGTGGCCGAAATGGTGAAGCTGCTTGAGAACACCTTCCGCAGCGTCAACATCGCGCTCGTGAATGAGCTCGCCCTGATGTGCGCACGGCTCAAGATCGATGTCTGGGAAGTGATCTCCGCGGCGGGGACCAAGCCGTTCGGCTTCATGCCGTTCTATCCCGGCCCGGGTCTGGGCGGACACTGCATTCCGATCGACCCGTTCTACCTTTCGTGGAAGGCGCGTGCGAGCGGGTTCGAAGCGCGCTTCATCGAACTCGCGGGGCATGTCAATGGGCACATGCCGGACCATGTCGTGGAACTGGTCGCCGAAGCGCTCAATCGCAACGGCAAAGCCATCCGCGGCAGCAAGGTGCTGGTGCTGGGCGTGGCCTACAAGGCCGACATCGACGATGTGCGCGAGAGTCCTTCGCTCGACATCATGGAGAAGCTGCGCGAGCGCGGGGCGAAGATCGAGTACTCCGATCCGCACGTCGCGAGCATCCGCTTCGCAGGGAGTCTGCTGAAGCATGTGCCATTCACCGCGACGCAGCTCAAGCGCTTCGACTGTGCGGTCATCGCCACCGCCCACAAAGATGTGAGCTATGCCAACGCGCTGCGTTGGAGCAAGGCGATCGTGGACACGCGCAACGCGCTCAAGGGCAAGGTCTCCAAGAAGATCGTGCGGTTGTAGGGCGCTCACCCGCTGCTCGGCCCCACGGCCTTGCGGCGCGCGCCCCAGCCCACCCACAGGTAGCCCAGTGCCAGCAAGCACAGGAAAGGCAACGCACGCCACTGGCTGCGCACGCCCGCCCAGAGGAGTAGCGCCGCGAAATAGCACGCGAGCGCCAGCTCGACGCGTCCGCCGGAACGGATCACGTCGAGACCCAAGCGCGCGGGGGGGACACCGCGACCGCACCGTTCGCCCGTCTTGGGTGTCCGCTCGAACTCGCCCACTTCCGAACCGAACCCCTGCAGCACCGCGCGCGAGTTGTTGAGCGACAGCCCCACGCCCAGAACCAGGGCGGCGACCGTGTCGCGCACCAGCGGCCAGCCGCGCGCGCCCGTCTCGCGCTGACCACCGGCCAGGAACAGGGTCACCGGCAGGACTCCAGTCACCAATACCAACCCCTGCAGCGCCCAGACGGCGGCGGGCGGAAGCACGCTCTGCCCGAGCATCACCGGCAGCAACAGCAAGCCGAGCGTGAGGAGCATGGGATACGCCGCGTTGCTCGTGAGATGGAAGAACGCCTCGATCTTGACCGCCAACGGCAGCTCGCTCGCGAATACGGCGGGCAACAGCTTGCGCGCGGTCTGGATCGACCCTTTGGCCCAGCGGTGCTGTTGCGACTGGAATGCCCGCATGCTGCTGGGCAGCTCCGCCGGCACCACGACCCCGGCATCGAACACGAAGCGCCAGCCGCGTAGCTGCGCGCGGTAGCTCAGGTCCATGTCCTCGGTGAGCGTGTCGTAGGACCAGCCGCCAGCGTCCTCGATGCACTCCCGCCGCCACACCCCCGCAGTCCCGTTGAAGTTGAAGAACAGCCCGCGGCTCATTCGCACAGCGTGTTCCAGCAGAAAGTGCGCATCGAGCATCACCGCCTGCGCCGCCGTGAGCATCGACTGCTCACGATTCAAGTGGCCCCACCGCGCCTGCACCAGCCCCACAGCGGGGTCGACGAAATGCGGCAGCATGCGTTGCAGGAAATCCGGCGAGGGCACGAAGTCGGCATCGAACACCGCCACGAACTCCCCGCGGGCGGACTTCAGCCCGTTCGCCAGCGCGCCTGCCTTGTACCCCACGCGCGAATCGCGGCGCACGAGGACGAGATCGATGCCGCGGGCACGATGGCGCGTGATCGCCGCGGCAGCGCGGGCGGTCGTCTCGTCCGTGGAATCATCGAGGAGCTGGATCTCCAGCCGATCCGCGGGGTAATCGAGTGCTGCGGCGGCGTCGATGAGCCGCTCCACCACAGCCGATTCGTTGTAGACCGGCAGCTGCACCGTCACGACGGGCAGGTCCGCCTCGGCGAGCCTGGGCGGCAACGCTGCGGGACGCGCTCGGCGCTTGCGCTGCAGGATCACATAGCGATGCGAGGAGTACATGGCGAGCCCGAGCTGACAGCACGCGTAGCCCGCCACCACGAGCGCCTGCAGCGCATCGCGGCACCAGGCGAGGAACTGGGGCGAGTGGAGTTCGGGAGTGAGGATCGTGGGGTTCAAGTCAGCGCGACTCCAGGTTCGGGCTCCGGGAGCATCCATGACGCAGGGCGGCGAAGGGCATACGCCCCCGCCGCCCCCGTTGTGACGCAGCCCGGATGCTCAGTTCACGACTTCGAAGTCGGCGTCCACTGCGCCGTCGCCACCCTTCTTGGGCTTGCCTTCCGCATCCACCTCGGGTTCGGGTTCGGCGGACGAGCCACTCTGCGGCGGGGTCTGCTGGTACAACGCCGCCGCGGCTTGATGCCAGGCCTGCTGCAGCTCCTCGGTCGCGGTCGTCATCACGGCCGCATCCTCACCCTGCAGCGCGGTCTTGAGCGTCTCGATCTTGCTCTCGATCTGACTCTTGAGCTCCGGCTCGATCTTCTCGGCATGCTCCTTGACGTTCTTCTCCACTTCGTAGACCAGCGAATCGCCCCGATTGCGCGCCTCGACCGCTTCCTTGCGCTTGCGGTCCTCCTCGGCGTTCAGCTCGGCATCGCGCACCATCTGCTGGATCTCCGCTTCCTTGAGCCCGCTCGAAGCTTCGATGCGGATGCTCTGCTCCTTGCCCGAAGCCTTGTCCTTGGCCGACACATGCAGGATGCCATTGGCATCGATGTCGAAGGTGACCTCGACCTGCGGAATGCCGCGTGGAGCGGGCGGGATCCCGTCGAGATGGAACTTGCCCAGACTCTTGTTGGCAGCCGCCATCGGCCGCTCACCCTGCACCACATGGATCTCGACCGAGGGTTGGTTGTCCGAAGCGGTCGAGAAGGTCTCGCTCTTCTTGGTCGGGATGGTGGTATTGCGCGGGATCAGCGTGGTCATCACGCCGCCCAGTGTTTCCAAGCCCAGCGAAAGCGGCGTCACATCGAGCAGGACGACATCGCGGACCTCTCCCGCCAGCACAGCACCCTGAATGCCGGCGCCGATGGCGACAACCTCGTCCGGGTTGACGCCCTTGTGGGGCTCCTTGCCGAAGATCTCCTTGACCAACTCCTGCACCTTGGGCATGCGAGTGGACCCGCCCACGAGCACCACCTCGTCGATCTGCGACGGGGTGAGCCCGGCGTCCTTCAGCGCTTGGAGCACCGGTCCACGGCAACGCTCGACCAACCCGCCCACGATCTGCTCGAGCTTGGCCCGCGTGAGCGCGATGTTGAGGTGCTTCGGCCCATTCTGGTCCGCCGTGATGAACGGCAGGTTGATGTCGGTCTGCACCGTGCCTGAAAGCTCGCACTTGGCCTTCTCGGCGGCCTCCTTCAGCCGCTGCAGGGCCATGGCGTCCTTGCGCAGATCGATGCCTTCCTGCTTCTGGAACTCCTCGGCGAGCCAGTCGATGATGGTCTGGTCGAAATCGTCGCCGCCCAGATGGGTGTCGCCGTTGGTGGAGCGCACTTCGAACACGCCATCACCGATCTCGAGGATCGAGATGTCGAAGGTACCGCCGCCCAGGTCGAACACCGCGACCTTCTCGTCGCCCTTCTTGTCGAGCCCAGAGGCGAGCGCGGCAGCAGTCGGCTCGTTGACGATGCGTTTCACATCGAGCCCGGCAATGCGACAGGCATCCTTCGTGGCCTGACGCTGGGTGTCGTTGAAGTACGCGGGGACGGTGACCACCGCCTCGGTGACCTTCTCACCGAGGTACTC
>JANLOU010000102.1:0-5875 GCA_031366735.1 Candidatus Eiseniibacteriota bacterium | reverse complement strand
GACGGCATCTGGATGCGGACCGAGAAGCTGCCGGCGGGCCGCTACCAATACAAGTTCGTCATCGATCGCGTGAACTGGAAGCAGGATCCCAACAACCCGAATCGCATCGATGACGGATTCGGTGGGTTCAACTCACTACTGGATGTCCGGTGATCGATCGAGCCAAGACCCTCCTGCCGCGGCTCGCGGCAATCGCCCTCGCAGCGCTGCTATGGGCGGTGGCGGGTTGCGGCAGGAACGCTCCAAGTTCGTTGCTGGTGCCCACCGGCATCCGGCCGGCTCCTGCCGTTCCCACCGGTGGTTTGTTCGGTTTCATCGCCTACGACACGGTGACTTATGTTGGGCTCGGGACGCCTCCCTATCCGCCAACCACCGTGTACCTGTTCCGAGGGGCGACCGCGGTGGACACGGTGGCCACCGGCGGGAGTTCACGCCGGTTCGGATTCTCCAACCTGGTGCCGGGCGACTACAGCATCGTGGTCCGCTCGCATGCCTTTCGCCCGGGAGCCTTCGGGCTCTTCCGCGTGGTGAATGGCTCCCGTGATGCCGGCGACCTTGCGCTGACCCCCAACACGACGGATTCGCTTGCGAGCACCGTGTATGTGATCGGCGATATGCCCGGCTACAGCGTGGATGAGATCAATACATTCTCCACCTATTGCGATGGGGCGGTCGTGGGCGTCTGGACCTTCCCGAATGTCCTGTTCACACCCGTCGAGATCACTGCGGGAACGCATCGGGTGAAGTTCGTCACCGACGCCTCCTCGACCACGGGCAACCTGATCGGATGGGGTGGCGACGCTTCGGCTCCGCTGAGCGTCCCCGTCACCAACGAGCCCGCGCGGTTTGGCGCTGGCCCTTCCACCGACATCGTCGCCACTTTCCCCACGACGGGCGTCTACGCTTTCACCTTCGACGAGCGTCGTCTGACTTTCAGTATTGTTCCCGCCCCAAGCTCGCCGCCCGTAATATCGCGCGAGCCAAGCACTGCTCTGCCCCTCGCAAGGAGGTCCCGATGAAGCCACTTCTCCAACTTGCCATGATCGCTGCCCTGCTCATCCCCACCGTCGGCTGTGCTGGCGGATGGCGTGAGGGTGGACCGGTCACGCTGGCCACCGCAGCCTCCGCCCCCAAGGCGGCCGCCGCTGCACCTGGCACCCCGATCTCCCCGGCCAAGACGACTTCCGCCACTGCCGAGGGCGTCACCTTCGTCTACACGGGGCCTGCGAAGAGTGTGAATGTGGCTGGCGAGTTCAACGCGTGGAGCACCAGCGCCGATGCACTGGCGAAGCAGGCCGACGGCAGCTGGCGATTGGTGAAGGTGCTACCTGCGGGCCGGTATGCCTACAAGTTCGTAATCGACGGCAGCGAGTGGAAAGCTGATGCGGGTGCGCCCGAAGGCGTGGATGATGGCTTCGGGGGCAAGAACTCATTGGTGGCGGTCGGTACAGTTCCCGCGACCGCGGTGCCTGCGGCGGCCGCTGCACCCATGGCCGCAGGGGGCACTGGCGCGACTTCGACCGCCGAGGGCACGACCTTCCGCTACATCGGCGCTGCGACGAGCGTGAATCTCGCGGGCGATTTCAACGCTTGGAGCACCAGCGCCGACGCACTGGTCAAGCAGGCCGATGGCACCTGGGCGATCACCAAGAAACTCGCCGCAGGTCGCTACGCGTACAAGTTCGTGATCGACGGCGGCACCTGGAAGGAAGACCCGGCCGCCAAGGAAACCGTCGACGACGGCTTCGGCGGCAAGAACGCGATCATGGTCGTAGGCGCCAGCCACGACGCCGCGGCTGCAACCGCGACTGCGACGCCGAGCGCGGCCGCAGCGACCAACCCATCGCGCGCCGTGAGCGGTAAGGCCAAGGCCCCGCAGTTCACCGCGGCCGGTGTGGTGTTCACCTTTGCGGGCACCGCCAACACCGTGGCGCTGTCCGGCGATTTCAATAACTGGGCGACGAACGCGGACTTCATGAAGCAGGGCGCTGATGGAACCTGGACCCTGACGAAGAAGCTCGCTGCGGGCTCGTACGGTTACAAGTTCCTCGTGAATGGCAACAGTTGGAAGACCGACGAAGCCAACCCCGCGTCGAAGGATGATGGGTTCGGCGGCAAGAACTCGCTCATCACCATCAAATGAACGAAGCGCCGGCGCTCCCCGCGTCGGCGCTTCGGCTTTCACCATCCGCGCCCGCGCGGCGCGCTTCGGAGGCATCCATGCGTCTTCCCTCGCGGCATCCGCTCGCCCTCCCCGCACGCATGCTCGGGCTCGCGGTGCTCTTGACCCTGCCGGCCGCGACCGCGTGGGCCACGAAGGTCACCTTCCAGTACCAGCCGATGATCGGCGGCGTCTCGAGCGTGGCGGTCGGCGGCAGCTTCAATGCCTGGAGCGCGAGCGCCAATCCGCTCAAGGATGACGACAAGGACGGAGTATGGAGTGCGGTGTACGAACTCGCGCCGGGGCGAATCGAGTACAAGTTCATCGTGAATGGCGATCAGTGGTTCACCGACGAGGATGCAGCCGAAACCTCGCCGGATGGCTTTGGGCGCAAGAACGCCATTCTCGTGCTGAAGGACGCGCCCGTGACCGTGGGCCATGGCGCCACCGTCAAGAAGGTCGAAGCGCCCAAGCAGGGATTGCGCCGCGTGACCTTCAAGTTCCGCCCCACGAGCAAGCCGGACCAGATCTCGCTGGCGGGCCAGTTCAATGACTGGGCCGTGGGTAAGACGCCCATGACGGACGCGGATGGAGACGGCGAATACACCGCCACGCTCCTGCTCGCTCCGGGCGCCTACCACTACAAGGTGGTGATCGGGGCGAACGGCTGGACTCAGGATAAGGCCGGCCAGGATGCAGAGGTCGACGATGGCTTCGGCGGCAAGAACTCGATCCGCACTGTGGACGATCGCTTCCCCGCCATCGCCGTGAAGAAGGGCGACGGGGAAGTGTTCGCGGACGGCGTCGAACACACGCAAGGGGCGCAGGAGTTGAACCACAAAGGTGGCGGTCGGGTCGAGTTCACCACCCGTGCCCACCTGGGGGACATCGAAGGCGTGGACCTGGTGCTGTGGAAGGGCGCGAAGGAGTCCACGGTTCCGATGAAGTCGATCAACGAGGACCGTGTGTTCGAATACTTCCGCGTCGAGACGCTGGTCGCGACTGGGACGCAGTACGCGTTCCGCTATCGGGACGGCGCCCGTTCGAAGTGGCTCACGACCAAGGGGCTCGCGGACAACGCCGGCGCTGCCGAGCGCTTCTCATTTGATCTTGAGCGCTTCCCGGCGTTCGTCACGCCCGACTGGGTCAAGAACGGCATCATCTACCAGATCTTCCCCGACCGCTTCCGCAACGGCGATCCCAAGAACGACCCGGATTTCAAGGAGTGGTACTACGAGGGCAAGAAGTCACTGCCCGCTTCCGGCATGATCAATCCCGAGTTCCAGGAGTACTACCATCTCGACAAAGATTGGTACGACTCAGCCGCGCTGACGCAGGCGCCGCACACGCCGGACAAGCGTGACTGGATGGTGTTCTACGGCGGCGACATCGAAGGCGTGCGCCAGAAACTCGACTACCTGCAGAACCTTGGCGTCACCATCATCTATTTCAATCCGCTCTTCGAAGCCAAGTCCACGCACAAGTATGACGCGGCGGACTATTCCAAGATCGATCCGCACTTCGGCAGCAACGCGGCCTTCATCGCGTTGGTGAAGGAAGCCAAGGCGCGGGGCATCCGGATCATTCTGGATATCGTGTACAACCACTGCGGCAACTCGAACAGCGCCTTCCGCGACGCCGTCGAGAAAGGCCCGAGCAGCCCGTACTACAACTGGTTCGACTTCAAGCAATGGCCCCTGCCACAGGGATGGCCCAATGTGGGGCGCGCGTGGAAACCCGCGGATTATTACGCTTGCTGGTGGGGCTTTGGGGATCTGCCGGACCTCAACTTCGATCTGGGTCGCAACGATGCCGCCGAGCAGACGGTGAAGAATATCTCCGAGGCCCAGCCCAACATCCAGCTCCTCAACTACCTGCTCGATACCACCGAGTACTGGTTGAAGACCGCCGACTGCGATGGCGTGCGCCTCGATGTGGCCAATGAAGTGCCGCTCTGGTTCTGGAAGCTCTTCAACCAACGCGTGAAGAAAGTGAAGCCCGACGCCTACATCGTGGGTGAGCTGTGGGGCAATGCGTCGGAGTATGTGCGACCGGGCATCTATGACGCGGTCATGAACTACGCCTACTTCCGCGACCCGGTCACGCGATTCCTCGGCATGGGGCAGGGCTTGGCTTCCGAGTTCGATGCCTCACTGGCGACCGGGCGGCTCACCTATCCCAGTCAGGCCGTGGAAGCGCAGATGAACCTGATCGACAGCCACGACACCGTTCGCTTCCTGACACAGGTGGGCGGCAATACCAAGCGGCTCATGCTCGCATCGTTATTCCAGATGACCTATGTGGGCGCCCCGGCCATCTATTACGGCGATGAAATCGGCATGGAGGGTCAGCGGGACCCCGACTGCCGTCGGCCATTCCTGTGGAACTACGAGTCCGATCCCAAGCGCGTCGCGTTGCTGGGCTGGTACCAGCAACTCGGCAAACTGCGCAATGCGCACGCCGCCCTGCGCACGGGAGAGTTCCGCAGCTTCGTGGCCGACGGCAAGACCTACGCCTTCACCCGCACGGGCAGCGGCGAGGAGTTCCTGATCGTCATCAATGCCGGGACTGAGGCCCTGAAGCTGCCAGTCGATCTGTCCCGTTGGGCCGGCAAGGTCACGGCCACCGATGCATTGAGCGGCAAGTCGGAATCATGGAGCGGAACGGCCACGGTGACGCTCGAACCCGAGAGCGGCCGGATCTTCCAGCTCAGGCGGTGATCGGGACCGGTTCCGCGAGCAAGGCCAGTTCGCTCGTGGCATCGAACAGATGGAGTTTGGCAAAGGCGTAGTGCAGCTGCGCCTGGGCGCCCACCGCCGGGGATTGTTGACCCGGCACGCGCGTCACCAAGGTTCCAAGCGCGCTCGTCCAGTGCACCAGCGTCTCGTTGCCGAGCGGCTCACGCACCTCGACCGTGGCCGCGAAACTGCCGCCGCCCTGCGGCTCCAGATGCAGGTCCTCGGGGCGCAGCCCGGCGATGACCTGGAGCCCCGCCCGCCCCGCAAGCGCGGCTCGCGCCGCAGCATCCAAGGGCAGCGTGATACCCGACGCCGCGATCGACCCGCCATCCGCAGCGATCGTGGCGTTGAAGAAGTTGATCGGTGGGCTACCGATGAATCCTGCCACGAATTGATTCGCGGGCCGCGTGTAGAGCGTGAAGGGATCCGCACACTGCTGCAGGACGCCCTTCTTCATGACCGCAATGCGATCGCCCAGGGTCATCGCCTCGACCTGGTCATGTGTCACATAGATCATGGTCGCACCCACCCGTTGGTGCAGGCGCTTGATCTCGGCCCGCATCTGCACGCGCAGCTTGGCGTCCAGATTCGAGAGCGGCTCATCGAACAGGAACACCTGCGGCTTGCGCACCATGGCGCGCCCGAGGGCGACGCGCTGGCGTTCGCCACCCGAGAGCTCGCGCGGTCGGCGTTGCAGATAACCAGTCAGCCCCAGGATCTCGGCCGTCTCGCCCACCTTCTGCTTGACCTCAGCTTCCTCGACCTTGCGGCGTCGTAGCCCGAACGCCATGTTGTCGAACACGCTCATGTGGGGGTAGAGCGCGTAGTTCTGGAAGACCATTGCGACATCACGGTCCTTGGGCGCCACCTCGTTCACGACGCGGCCGCCGATACTGACCTCCCCCGAGCTGATCTCCTCGAGCCCGGCCACCATGCGCAAGGCGGTCGACTTGCCGCAGCCCGATGGCCCCACCAG
>JANLOU010000064.1:0-10656 GCA_031366735.1 Candidatus Eiseniibacteriota bacterium | reverse complement strand
CGCTGCCCGCCGCAGGCCGCGTTCGGCTCGTGCTCTACGACTTGCGGGGCGCGCGCGTCACCACGCTCTGCGACGCCACGCTTCCCGCCGGGTCGCATAACTTCCAGTGGGACGGGCGTGATGCGCAGGGCGCGACCGTTGCGCCCGGCATGTATCTGGCCCGGCTTGAAGTGGGCGGGGCAGCGGTGACCACGCGGATCATGCGGCTGGCGCGCTGAGGGGAACCGCGCGGGCCCGGTGCGCGTATGACAATCATGCAGCCCCGCGCGGGGCTCTGCTCAATACCGGAGGCTCCCAGCATGCGTGATGTCCTGCCGCCTCGCGAACTTCAGCGACTCGTTCCTTTCGTGCTGCTGGGCTGCTGGTGCGCCGCGATGCTGGTGGCGCGTGTCGCCCTGAGTGGCCGCGTCAGTTTCGGGTTCCTGGCGTGGAACCTGTTCCTCGCCGCCGTGCCGCTCGCCGCCACCACGGCGCTACGCGGACTCCACGCGCTGCGCGCACCCATGATCCTACGCGGACTCATGGCGGCCTTGTGGCTGCTGTTCCTGCCGAACGCGCCCTACATCCTCACGGACTTCATCCATTTGGCGCAACAGCCCGCAGTCCCTCTGTGGTTCGATAGTCTGCTGCTCCTGAGTTTCGCGGGCACCGGGCTGGCGATGGCGTACCGTTCGCTGTTCGACATCGAGGAGTTGATCGCCCGCCGCTTCGGCACGGTTGCCGCGGTCTCGGTCTCGAGCATCGCGTTGTTCCTGTGCGGCTTCGGCATCTACCTCGGCCGCTTCCGCCGCTTGAACAGCTGGGATGTGCTGCACGAACCGTGGGGAACATTCGTGCTGGTGGCTGAACGCTTCCTGCAGCCGTGGGAGCACCCGCGCACCTGGGCGGTGACGCTCCTCTACGGTGGCGTGTTGCTGCTGGGCTACGCCGTGCTCCTGTCCATGCGCGGATCCTCGGCTCGGGATTTCGGGCGATCCCGCCCCTGAGCTGGACTCACCACCAGCGGCGGCTTCGAAACAGATGGGGAGGTGCTGGCGGTGGAGATGGGCAGGGGTGAGGCGCGGCACGCGGGGGACACCTCGTCCGATGCAATGAGGGCGCAGTACGAGGCGCTGCGTCGTATTCCCGCCTGGCGGCGCATTCAACTCGCGAGCGAGTTGACCGTCCTCGCGCAGAACATTGCGAAGGAGGGTCTGTGTCGTCGCAACCCGGATTGCTCCGAAGAACAACTCGAGGTGCTGTACTTCGAGATGGTGCTAGGGCCTGAACTCGCGGCGAAAGTGCTTGAGCATCGGCGAGTGTGCCGTGCACGGAAGGCGCAGAACGCAGCCAATTCCTAGAAGATCTCCGGGCACCAAGGCGCCCGATCCGTGGGGAAAAGCAGGTCCGCGCGCGCCGCTGCACCTTCGCGTCGCTCCGTGACCCGTCCCGCCTTCTCGAGTCGCGCGAACGAGAATCCGCCGAGATACACCGAACCCAGCGCTGTGATGTCGCACGCCAGCTCGGCATCGGCGGTGGTGCGTTCGGCGCCCTTGGGGCCGATCTTCCAGTTGCCCGCGTTCCATTCGCAGAACTTGTCGGTGACTTCGATCACCACGGGCGCGCCCTCACCCAGCTGCCGTGCAGCCAGCGCCGCCGGTAGATCCACGAGCCGCACCCACAGGCCGTCGTGCATGTGGTAGTTCATCTCGCGCGGGCGGGCGAGCAGGAAGAACAGCGGATGGTCCACGGGCAGAAGCATCGCCTTGACGCTCGCGACCCAGTCGATCGAGAACAGGAAGCGCCACAGTTCGCGCGTGGCCTCTGGCGTGGCCCCCATGGCTTCGATCACCTGCACATAGCCGGTGGTCGAACCCGACTCGAACTTCTGGGTGATGCGATAGAGCGCGTAGCCGGCGGGCTTGCCATCGAGGGATAACAGCACTCGGTTCAACTCTCCTGCGCCCTGGCGCCGGTGCTCGGGATCGGCGAGCCGGCGATTGCGCCACCACTCGGTGCTGCGCAGGATCATGCCCGGTTGTTGCAGCCGGATCCGCTCGTACGCCTCGGACAATGGGGTCAGCGCGTCGGTTTCGCTCAGGATACGGAACTCCCCGCGGGGTTCGAACGGCTGGGCGAACGCCGTCGCCGACTTCGCCACTTCGATGTCGCCGCAGAACGAGGCCGCGCCGTAACCGAACTGGCCGTAGATCGTGTCCTCGGACGCCCACAGGATGCCAACCGCCTCGCCGCGCCGGTGCACATCGTCGAGTTGTGCGCGCATCATGCCGCGCAGCACGCCACGGCGACGGTGGGTCGGCATCACGCCCACCACCGAGAGCCCGGCGGCACGCACCGTACCGCCGGGCACGGTCAGCTCGAACGGGAACGACCCACAACCACCGACCGCGGCGCCCTTCTCCCGCGCTGCAAACGCGCGCGAAGGTTCGATGAAGGGGAGGAAGCGGGTGCCGTCCTGTGCCGTGGGCGTGGAGCCGAAATAATGGAACACCGGCGCAAGCGCCAGGAGAACATCCTCGGGGGATTCGCAGGCGGCGACTTCGATGGACATGCGTCGGGCTCCAGAGGGGGTGTGCGGTTTGGGGTTCGGTTCCACCCATGCGTACGATGGACCGACGCATCGTGACCGAGCCGACGGAACAACGCCAATCGAACCAAGCGAGGGACCCCGATGAGCAAAGCGAAAGACGATCCGGCGGCCTACGGTGTGGTCACCGTCGAACTCGAAGTGGCCATCAACGCCAAGCCCGAACGGGTATGGCAGGCCCTGGTGGGCCAGACGAGCGCATGGTGGAGCAAGGATTTCCACACGAATCCGGCGGCCAAGGGTTTTGTGATCGAGCCGCGCCTGGGTGGCTATGCATATGAGGACTGGGGCCACGACGCAGGGCAGATCTGGTACACCGTGATCGGCGTGGATGCGCCGCGCATGCTGACGATGCAGGGATTGATCACACCGGAGTTCGGCGGGCCAACGCACACGATGCTCAAGCTCACGCTCGAGCCGAATGGTGGCAGCACCATCCTGCGGCTGACCGACACGCGCTTCGGTCGCGTCGGCGACGGCGGGTCGACCGCCACGAGCGACGGCTGGCGGGCGCTTTTCGAGGACGGACTCAAGGCCCATGTGGAGCGGGCGCAGTAGTGTCCAGCACTTGTCAGAATCACTCGCTCCAGCGCGAGTGATTCTGACCGCTCCCTGACAATGGGCTGCGCCTTCAATCGATTGGACACCCGCTCCAGCCCTGCGGCATACTCCCCGGTCTACACTCATACTCAGGCGGAGCGCTCGGAACCCATCCGCAGTCCGTGAACCCTTTGGGCACGGCCCGGATCCGGGGAACGCCGCCGTGGCGGAGATGCACCCAGATGAAGGCAGGAATCCATCCGGTCTACGAGACCAAAGTGTTCCACTGCTATGGCTGTTCGACCGAGTTCGAATCGCGCACCACGCTCAAGCCGCACAGCAATGATGGCAAGATCCATCTTGATGTGTGCGCGAGCTGTCACCCGTTCTTCACCGGCAAGCAGAAGCTGATGGACAAGGCTGGCCGTGTGGACCGCTTCAACAAGCGGTACGCCAAGAGCGACGCCGCCAAGGCTCAGGCCGAGACCGAAGTCTCGAACGGTTAGCGACACCTTCCAGGCTCCCGTTGCAGCGCGCACCCGCGCCTGCTCGGGGGCCTTGGTCTTTTCCCCCGGAGGCTCCATGCCGTTCCTTCCCGTCGGCGGCCAGGCCGTGATCGAGGGCGTGATGATGCGCTCACCGTCCAAAGTGGCGGTGGTGGTGCGTCGCCCCGATGGCACGCTCGGTACCATGGAGCGCGGCTTCGAGAGCATCACGCGCCGCGTCAAGCCCCTGGGTTGGCCGGTCATCCGCGGTGCGGTCTCGTTGTTCGAGACCATGTTCCTCGGCATCACCGCGCTCAACTTCAGCGCCGACGAGGCCTCTCGCGACGAAGCCCCCACCGCGGGTGCCAAGCCGAGCGCCCTCTATGGCGCGGCGCAGTTGGCAACGGTGGCATTCTCCATGGGGCTGGGCGTGCTGATGTTCGTGGTGTTGCCAGCCAAGCTCACAGGTTGGTTGGGCTTCCATGACCGCATCGGGTTCGGCTTGGTGGATGGCGGCTTTCGGCTGCTGGCGTTCGTGCTCTACCTCACGCTGATCAGCCAGTGGAAGGACATGGCGCGTGTGCTGGGATTCCACGGCGCCGAGCACAAGGCGATCCACGCGCTCGAGGCCAACGCGCCCATGACCCCCGAGAGCGTGCAGAGCTTCTCGCGGCTGCATCCGCGCTGCGGCACCTCGTTCCTGTTCCTGGTCGTCGTGATCAGCGTGGTGTTGTTCACCTTCATCGGTAAGCCCAGCACCCTGGGTCAGCACCTGCTGCGCGTGGCATGCATGCCGCTGATCGCGGGGATCGCATTCGAGTTCATCCGACTCTCGGGCAAATACAGCAACCAGCCG
Source organism: Candidatus Eiseniibacteriota bacterium (assembly GCA_031366735.1). Classification (GTDB taxonomy): domain Bacteria; phylum Eisenbacteria; class RBG-16-71-46; order RBG-16-71-46; family RBG-16-71-46; genus CAIXRL01. Next base: position 6,188 of record JANLOU010000064.1, on the reverse strand, counting down.
ATCGTGAAGGCGCTGACCTGGCCGGGGATGCAGTTCCAACGACTCACCACGCGTGAGCCCGACCTCGAGATGTGCGCGGTGGCCATCGCTTCGTTGGCACTGGTCAAGGACGATCCGATCGTGGTGCAGATGCAGCGGGCCGGCGGCATGAAAGAACTGAGTTTCATCCAATGATGGAAACCCACATGGTCGAAGCGCTCCGTCGGCTCGAGGAGCGTTTCAAGGAACTCGACGCTCTGCTCTCGGACCCCGCGGTGGTGAGTGACACGCGCAAGCTGCGCGATCTGTCCAAGGAGCGCGCCCGGCTGGAGTCCACCATGCGACTGCTGGCCGAACACCGCACGGTCGAGCGCACCATCGCCGATGACGAAGCCGCGATCGCTTCGGGCGACGCCGAGTTGGCCGAGCTGGCCGAGGCCGAGTTGCCGGACCTGCGCGGGCGCGAAGCAGTGCTCGCCGCCGAACTGCGCAAGCTGCTGCTGCCGCGCGATCCGGATGACGACAAGAATGTCATCGTCGAAGTCCGCGCCGGCACCGGTGGGGACGAGGCTTCGCTGTTCGCAGCCGAGCTGTTCCGCATGTACTCGCGCTATGCCGAGCGCCGCGGCTGGAAGTCCGAAGTGCTGTCGCTGTCCGAGTCCGAAGTGGGCGGATACAAAGAGATCATCTTCATGCTCGAGGGCGAGAATGTGTACCGCGAGATGAAGTTCGAATCCGGCGTGCACCGCGTGCAACGGGTGCCGGCCACCGAGGCTTCGGGCCGCATCCACACTTCGGCTGCCACCGTCGTGGCGCTTCCCGAGGTGGAGGAAGTGGATGTCGAGGTGAGCGAGAAGGACCTGCGCGTGGATGTCTACCGCGCCGGCGGGCCGGGCGGGCAGGGCGTGAACACCACCGATTCGGCCGTGCGCATCACGCACATGCCCACCGGCCTGGTGGTCACTTGCCAGGATGAGCGCTCGCAGATCAAGAACAGAGCCAAGGCCATGAAGGTGCTGCGCGCGCGCCTGTACGACTTGAAGCTCCAGGAACAGCAGGCCAAACAGTCGGCTGCGCGCAAGAGCCAAGTCTCCAGCGGCGACCGCAGTGCCAAGATCCGCACCTACAACTTCCCCCAGAGCCGCGTGACCGATCATCGCATCAACCTCACGCTGCACTCATTGCCGACCTTCATGGAAGGCGACCTCTTCAAGATGATCGAGGCGCTGAACGAGGCCGATGTGGCGGAGCGCTTGGCCTCGATGGCGGGCCAGTGAGGGGTTGAGCGTTGTCGCCGGTGACGCATCGTCACCCGCGACGACAGCTCGCTGCCTTCGACGACGGGCGGTGTTCCCCTGGGGGACGCCGCCCGTCGGGCTTTGCGCGCCGTGGCGCGCGCTGCGGCGCGTGGCACGAGCGGTGCAGTGGGAGCCCGTGCGCCCCCGCGTGGATCGGAGGTCCCATGCTTGCCCGCACTTTGCCGCACCCTCGCGCCATCGAGCCCACGCCGCTCTGGCCACTGGCGCTGTTCGTCTGCGCGGTGGCGTTGTTCTGGCACGACACGCTGGTCGCGCAGTTGGGGCGCTCGCCCGAGCTGGCGCCCACGCGCGTGTTGCCGCGTGTGGCGGCGGCGAGCGGCGTGTTCACACAGCTCCTGTTCTCGGCGCTCGAGGCGTTCCTGTACGCACGGGCATGGCGCGCCACCGGGCGTCGTCTGCCGTGGCTGCGCACGGCTTGCGAGTTGTTCGTGATCTCCTCGCTCGAAGCATTCGCGGTATTCATGCTCCAGCGACCCAACGCGTCGTCGTTCGTGTGGCTGCTGGGTGCGCGTGCCGCGTGGCCCGGTGGCATCGCCAGCAGCGGACTTGCGCGCGCGCTGGGCGGGGTGGGCGTGCTCGCGCTCATGCGGGTGGCGCTCACGGTGCATGTCCAGTCCCGCGCCACGGGTGCGCGCTACGCGCAGGCGTCGGCGCTCACTCTGGCCGGCTGGCTTGGCTCACGACTCGCGCTATGGTGGACTATCGACCTGCTGCGTGGCCGCAGCTTCGAATCGTAGGGGAGGGCGGCATGACGGATTCCGGATCCATCCAGCGGCTGAACCAACTGGCCCTCGTGCTCGCCGTGCTGTTGTTGGCGTCCTTGGGCGCATGGTGGTGGCGCGAGCACGCGAAGTTGCGGGCCACACCGCGCTGGGAGCCCACGCGCTTTGCGCAACTGGCCGCGCCCCGCGCGTCCGCGTCCGCCGATGCCGATGCCGAACGCTGGGTGGTCGCGGTCAATCTCGACTGCCCGCACTGTCAGGCGCATCTGGCGTGGTTGCGCGAACGCATCGCCTCGCGCGCAACGCCGCCCCTGTTGGGCGCATTGCTCGTGGATCAGCCCACGCGCCCCGATCCCAGCACACTCGGCACGCTCAGCGCGGGCGCCTACTGGGATTCCGCGCAGGTGTGGCGTGAGGTCTGGGGGCGCGGCATGTACGGCGAGACCATGCGCTTCGACGCGCACGGGCAACTCATCGGTGCCTCGCCCGGCGGCATGGTGCCCGACAGTCTCACCCTGTAGGCACGGCTCGCGGCTCCGCCGCCCGCGCCTGCATACGAACGCCCCCGGTCACTCGCCCCCGCGGAGTCCCACCATGGCTGCACGCTCTGCTCCCCGCTCCACCCGGTTCGTCCCTCTGGGCGCTGCGCTGCTCCTGGCACTCGCGCTCGCCACCTCGGCGCACGCGATCACCGACGATGTCCCCGACACCGCGGACGGCGTGCGCAAGTTGATCCGCTACCTGCGTTGCACCGTCGAGATCATCCTCGCCAACGACATGGTCGGCGCGGGTGCCGCCGCAACGGATTGCATGGCCCTCTACCTTGCCGAAGCCCATTAGGGCGAAGGAGCAACCCATGAAGAAGCTGCTGTTGTCGTTGGCCCTGCTCGCCGTGACGCAGTCGATCGCCGTGCCGCTGCACGCTGAAGAAGTACCGCCCACCCAGGAGCATCGCTTCGGGGTGATCATGATGGTCCTGTGCGGCGTGAGCACTCGTCTGGCGCCAGTGGCGCCCGTGCCGTTCGCCGGCGTGGCGGCGGCCTCGTGCATCGCGGGTTGCCTCGATGCGTTGCTGGATCCCGACTGAGCCGCGCACGGGCACGATCACACGCGGAGCGCGGCGCGCGGCGCGTATACGCCGCGCTCCGCGCGCCGTATGCTGCGGGCATGCATGCCACTCTCGAGACCGCGCTCGCCCGGGCCCGCGCCAGGCTCGAGCCCTTGGGCCACCCCTCCAGCGACGCCGACGAGTTGCTCAGTCGGCTATTGGGTGTCTCGCGGGGTCAACTGCAGCGGACGCGCGCCGATTCCCTCACGCCCGAATCCCAGCGACAGTTCGAGCAGTGGGTGGGCCGGCGCATCGCGGGCGAGCCAGTGCAGTACATCACGGGGCTCGCGGCCTTCCGCGAACTGGATCTGCAGGTGGACCGACGCGTGTTGATCCCGAGACCCGAGACCGAAGGGCTGGTCGAGTGCGTGCTCGAGGCGCTCGCCGAGCAGCGCGACGCGTGGAAGCAACCGCGCGTGCTCGACCTGGGCACCGGCTCGGGCGCGATCGCGCTGAGCGTGGCGCACGAGTGGCCGCTCGCACGCGTGTTCGCCACCGATGTGAGCGAGGACGCACTCGCGGTGGCCCGCGCCAATGCCCAAGCGTGCGGCCTTGCTGCGCGGGTGGCGTTCTCGCTTGGCCATTGGTTCGACGCGGTGGGCACGGACGAACGCTTCGAGGTGGTGGTCTCCAACCCGCCCTACATCGCCACGGGCGAAGCCGCCCTGCTGCCCGGCGATGTGCGCGAGTGGGAACCCGAGTTGGCGCTGTACGCAGGCGAGAGCGGCAACGAGGCGCTGCGCGAGATCATCGAGGATGCGGCGCGGCATCTGGTGACGCATGGGCTGCTGGCGCTGGAACTGGCCGAGATGCGCGCCAGCCAGGTCGCGTCCTGGCTCGAGGGGGCGCACGACTGGAGCAGTGTGGAGTTGCGCGACGACCTCTCGGGCCGACCGCGCGTGCTGCTCGCGCGGCGCGAACGCGGCCCCGCGATCGCACCCGCCCAGTGGGGCGAGGAACGCGACTCCGGCTAGCTGTCGGCCCGTACGACAATTCTTCAAACCGACGCGGCGACAAGCCACGCGCCGCAAGTGTCAAGGTCACGCCTAGCGCCTGCGAATGCTCGACTTGCCCGCCGACTCGGGCGGCGCGCGGGCATGGCACGACTAGTGCGTCCCAAGTTGTCCCGCCATGACTCCCCCCGATTTTCGAGGCCTCGCCGTTGCCGGCGCAGCGTTCCTCGTGCTCGCGCTCGCCTCGCCCGCCACCGCGGATCGTGCCCGCCCGTTCGCGGTCTCCCCGTCCGCGTTCTCCGGCGTGCTCAAGTCCATGGCGCTGGGCGACATCGACGAGGATGGGCGCGCCGACTTGATCGCCAGTGCCTTCAGCGACACCTCGCTCTACCTGCTGCGTTCGCTCGGGGAGGGCCGCCTCTCCTCCCGCCAATGGCTCAACCTGTTGCCGCTGGGCAAGCAGGCGAACTCCCTCGACCTGATCGATCTGAACGGCGATGGGCACCTGGACCTGATCGCCTGCATGATCGATTCGCTGAAGGTGTTCCGGGGTAACGGCAACAGGACATTCACCTCGCCCGTATCGAGCGCCTTCGCCGCGGGCGATCAGGAGTCCAACGCCCGCGCATGGGCCGATGTGGACGACGATGGGCGCAGCGATTTCCTTTCCCCCAGCGCCTCTCAGCGCGGCGTGGTGCTGGTCGCCCACGGCTTGGCGGGCGGGGGATTCGCTGCACCGCAGACGGTGCAGTTGCCGCAAGATTTCAACTGCGTGCGCATGGCGGACGCGAATGCGGATGGCCGCCTCGACCTGTTCGCCTATAGCCTGTGGGACGATTCAGTCTCGGTCCGCATCGCCCTGCCGGGCGGCGGGTGGAGCAACGCCGTGACATCTTTGGTGCCCGCTGTGCGTGGGGTGGGGGATCAGGATGGCGATGGCCGCGCGGACCTGTGGTCGTTCCCCTCCACCGGCTCGAGCGTCTGGCGAGGGAATGGCAATGGCAGTTTCACGCCCGGCCCGGTCTCGCCTCCCGTGGAGGTGTACCCCCTCAACCAGGCCGTCCTCGCGGACCAGAATGGCGATGGCCGCGCGGACCTGCTCGGCACGATTCCCACCAACGATCAGGGCGCACTCACCTTGTTGCGCTCGGGGGCCGATGGCTCGTTGTCCGAGGTGGCCCGCTGGGCAGTGGGGGGCACGCCGGTCCCATTCGGGTTGGCCGACATCGACGGGGATGGGCAACTGGATGCGGTGAGCGCTTCGCGGGACGAGGGCACGGTGGATGTGCTGCTGGCGCAAGGTCCCGAGCGGTTCGCGGGGCGCACGCTGTACCGCTCGCGCACAGCGGCCAACTCTCCGGCCACGGTCGCCCTTGCCGACCTCGACCGCGATGGCCGCGCCGACCTCCTGTTCGCCAACGGCCTGGGCAGTCGCCTGACCGTGTATCGCAGCTCCGGCACCGGCTTGCTCGAGTATGTGCAGGACCTCCCGACGCCCACCTTTCCCGAAGGCATCGCCGTCTCGGACATCAACGGGGATGGCGGGCGGGATGTATTGATCAGCGGCGCCGATGGATCGTCCTCGACTCAGGCCTTCGCGCTCAATCAGGGCGATGGGTCGTTCGCGGCAGCGACGAATCTGGCGGGGCTCAGCTCGCCCAGCGCGGCGCAAGCGCTGACCGGTGAGTTCGACAACGATCCGGGCCCGGACCTGTTGTACTCGGGCTCGCCCACGCCGCGCATCGCATGGCATCAGGGCCCGGGCACCTTCACGCCGCTGGGCAGTGTCGCGATCGGCGGTTGCGCGGCGGATCGCATCGTTGCGGGCCGGGTGGACTTCGATCCGCTCGACGATCTGGTGTTCCTCTCGGCGATCGATTCGATCGGGCTCGCCGTGGCCGACGGTCAGCGCGGCATGCGTCTGTTGGGGCGCACCTTCGTGGGCGGCACGCTCACGGATCTGGCCGCGCGCGACCTGAACGCCGACGGTCGGCTGGATGTGGTGGTGCTCGATGCCACGAGCTCCAGTGTGGTGGTGCTGCGCGCCGTGGGGACGGGCAGGTTCGCGCCCCCGGTGCGCTACGCCGTCGGGGCTGCGGGGACCTTC
>JANLOU010000048.1:0-6942 GCA_031366735.1 Candidatus Eiseniibacteriota bacterium | reverse complement strand
CTGCGCCAGCACGGATCGCACGGCATCGAGCAGATCCGGAAGCCCGTTGTGCGCGGGGATGACAACCGAGATGCGGTCCCCCGGCTTCACGCGTCCGACTCCGGCGGAGAGAGGCGCCCGCTGCGACGGCGCACGCGTGAGACCGCGCCCTTCAGCCAGCCCATGCGCTGCGCCAGCGGGACCAACCCGTCGGGCAGTAGCGAACCGGCGAGCGCGAACGCCCGGCGGACAGGGGGTCCGTCCCCCAGCGCCTGCCGCATGAATGCGCGCCCCTGCGCACCGCGCCCGCTGCGCAGGCACATGAGGCCCAGATCGAACGCGTGCGAGGCGGCGCGTTTCGCGGCGGCGGCCCTGAGCGAAGGCTCCCCGCGCAACTCACCGCGCGCGATCCGCTGCATGAGCATCAAGTCATCGCGGTACCGCATCTCGTAGCGCTTGCTCAGCGCGCCGGGGTGGGTCCAATACGACACCAGCGATTGCGCTTGGACTGCGCCCGGGTAGCGGGCGGAAAGCCGCAGCCACAAGTCGTAATCATGCGAGTAGACGATCGTCCCGTCGATCCCCCCCACCGCGTCGTAGGCCTCGCGTTCCACCAGCATGGAACTCATGAGCGGGAAGCAACGCTGCAGCATCAGGGGGAACAGATCCCCGCGCAGCTCGCGCACCGGGTCGAAATAGTCCGAGAGCCAGGACTCGCGCTCGATGCCTTCCTCCGAAACATACGGGCCATCGGCGGAGAGCCACTTCACCTCGGGATGCTGCTTCACATAGTCGAGCTGTTGTTCGAGCTTGTCCTTCTCCCACCAGTCGTCGGCATCGAGGAACGCCAACCATTCCCCCCGGGCCCTCGCCAGACCATACTTACGCGCCGCGGCCGCGTTCTGGTGAGCCAGCTGGAACACCGTGACGAGCATGCCGTAGCGGCGTTCGAGCAAGGCAGGGGTGCCGTCGTCGGAGCCATCATCGCAGACGATGATCTCGGTCGGCGGAACGGTCTGGGCGAGCACCGAATCAATCGCGCGTTCGACGCACCAAGCCGCGTTGTACACGGCCATCACCACGGTGACGGAAGGTCTCATCGCGCCGACTCCTGCTCCGAGTGACCTCGGTCACGAAGCCCGCTGATCATTGTGGCCCAGCGTCGCCTGTCCGAGGCGGAGATGCCCACGAACCATGTCACCAACGCGAACACCACCCAACAACCGGCGCAGGCGCCCAGCAGCGCGCCCCAACCCATGGGGTGCCAATAATACTGCACGGCGAGCGCAGGGCCGAAGAAAGCCATACTGACCACGCCGGGCTGCAACAGACCTTCCCAGAGGTAGTGCGCGAGCGGTTGTTCGAGGACGGAGCAGGCGTACCAGGCAGTCCCGAAGCCGGAGATCACGAGCAACGGCACGGCAGTACCCATCGCAACTCCCACCAGTCCCGGCGAAACCGCCTCGCCGAACAGCGCCTGCATCGGCCCAGGCCAACGCGCCCACCACACGGAGAGCCCCAGATTGCATAAGGCCGAGACCATCGCCAGGACCACGATGCCCTTGTGGCGACTGATGCCGAACAGCACCGAGGCAGCGGTCGCCTGCGGCAATGCGACCAGTGTGGGGACCGCGAGGATCGTCAGCAGGAGCCCGGCATACGCGTACTTCTCGCCCACCCAGGTCTGGAGCAGGTTGGGGCCGAAGACAATCAGACCCAACAACACGGGCCAACTCACGAGCACCGAATACTTGGAGCCGGCAATGAGCATGCGACGCAGTTTGTCCTGCTCACCGAGCGTATCCAACTCGCTCGCGGTCGGCGAGAGGACCCAGGCTGCGGCATGCACGAGCGCGCGCGCGTTCTCGACCAACCCGGAGGCGAACGCGAACGGGGTGACCAGGGCCGCCCCCAGGAATCCCGTGATGACCAGCGAGTCCGTCTGGAATGCGATGTTCGTGGCCACCGCCCCCATCATGGCCCATCCGCCATAGCTGGCGATCATGCGAAGCGATTTCCACCGAACGAATGCCGGTGCGATCGACACGCCGGGCAGCAGGCGACGAGTGGCGAAGAACGCCCACACATGACCCAACAAGTTGACGACCAGTGAGGACCACGCGAGCGCCACCAGCCCACCGCCGAGCCGGACCACCGCGGCGAACACCGCTAGTCGCAGCACTCCGATCGCCATCCCGACCCAGTTCGCGATGTCGTACCGCTGCAACCCCGAGAGCACGGCGCCGAAGACACCGAGTGGGAATCCCAACGCGAGTGTTGCGCCCACGATCAGCACGAGCACCGGCGCGATCCCGTGGAGGGCTGGGTCGACGCGCAACCACATATCCGTGCGGGATGCCACGAACACCGCGACCAGCATGGTGATGATGCCGACGACGGTGTACAGCACAATCGCGCTGCTGATCGTGCGGGAAAGGCCCTCGCGGTCCCCTGTCGCATGGTCGCGCGAGACATAGCGCACGAGCGAGGGGCGGATGCCTTGATCGAACAGACCAAAGTAGCCGGTGAGCGAGAACACGGTCGTCCAGAGCCCGTAGTTCTGATCCCCAAGATGGTGGACCAGCATCGGGGTCAGCACGAATCCAATCACCGCGGCAAGCAGGAACCGCAGGTAATTCGTGATGACGTTCCACAGAACGCGGAGGCTTCTCAACGGGACTCCTGCACGCGGGGAGCGGCCGTCAGTTCTCGGCCGCTTCCCGCGTGTATCCGTAGTAGTTGGCCTTGTAGCCGTAGTACTGCGGCAGGAACTCGCCGGAGTCGTTCATCAACACGCCCAGGAGGTTGTCGCGGGCCTCGCGCTGCACCTTCACACCGTATTCAGCGGCCTTACGCACGGTGGCACCAGCCTTGATGACATAGAGCACGCCTTCGACCGCACGACCGATGATCAGCGGATCGGGCACCGCCAGATTCGGTGCCGTATCCAGCACGACCAGGTCATAGCGTGCCGACGCTTCGCGCAGGAACCACTCGACCGCGTCCTGCTCCACGATCTCCGCCGCCGGCCGCTCGCTCTTGCCCGCCGAGAGGAAGTCCAGATTGCCGAGCGCCGTCTGGCGCACGAAACGCTCGTCGAACGATTGCTGGATGAGCATCTGCGACAGTCCCCAGCTACTACTCGGCATCCCCAGCGCCCGGTGCAGCGCGGGGCTGCGAAGGTCGAAGTCCACCAGGAGCGTGCGCTGGCGATGTTCGCGCGCGAGCGTGATGCCCAGACAGGCGCTGGTGGTGGTCTTGCCTTCGCCCCGCGTGGAACTGGTGATCATGAGCGTCTTGGGCAGGGTCCTGCCCTTGGATCGGGCGAGGTTCAGGTAGATGCGCTTGAACTCGAGCCCCAGCGCGCTCTCGACCTTGAGGCGATGGATCAGCCCCTGATCGCGCGGCGCCGGCAGTGCGGCCGGCATGCCACTGCCCGCAGACTTGGAGCCACGGCGCTTGGAGCGCTCCAACTCCTCGACGCGCGGGATGGCGCCCAACACGGGCAGGCCGAGCAGGCCCTCGACTTCATCCGCCCCCTTGACCGACTGATCCTGATGTTCGACGGCGAGGACCGTGCCCACGCCGACAATGCCACCGATGACCAGCGCCAACATCACCAGCAGCGGACGGTTGGGCTTGCCCGGCGAGAGTGGCCGTGTGGCTGGTTCCATCACCACGAATCGGCCGCTCACTTTGGCGTTCTGGAATGCCTGCGCGATCTGCGCCGCCGCGGACTGCGACTGGAAGGTGTTGTACAGCGTGCGGGACTGCTCCACCTCGGCCGACAGGCGCGAGATGTCCATCTCCCGGTCCGGCGCCATTACCACCTGTCGCTGGTATCCATTCACTTGGCTCGAGACCCACGAACGCCACGACTCCTTCGCATTGAGATTCGCCTGCGCCATGCGATAGCGCACGGCAAGCTCGCGAGCCTCGAACGAAGCGCTCGGCAGGGCTCGAGCTGCATTCTCCGCGAATCGTGACTCGAGCTCCGCGCTCTTCTTCGCCAGCGACATCCGCACGCTGGCACCGCCGGACATGCTGCCCTCGGTGAGCATGGCACGGCCCAGATTGTTCTCCAGCGAAGCGAGTTGCGCGGCGAGCGAGCTGGCCTCCGGGCTCGAAAGCAGCGCGGGATCATTCTCGCGCAACTTACCCGCGAACTGCGCCCGCAACTCCTGGACCCGGGCGCGATGCTCGTCGGCTTCGATTCCGGCTTGCTCCAGGAGCGTCTGAGCGAATCCATAGTTCCGGTCATTCACGGTCGAGCCCGAGAATGTGGTGCTCAGAACGGATCGACGCGCACCCTCGAGGCGCCCCTCCGCCACTTCGAGCTGGCGCTTGTAGATCTGCAACTGGGCGACACTGAACTCCTGTTGGTCCTGCACTGCCTCCAACTGGCGCGCTTTGGAGGAGGCCACGAACTGACTGGCAATGGCGTCCGCGAACTTCTTCGCGCGATCAGGGTCGAAATCCGCGACCGTCACTTGGAACAGCTTGCCCTTGCTCCGCTTGATGCTGACCGCGTTGCGCAGATACTCGACGAGGAAGGTTTCCACCTGCTCGTCCTGCGACATGTTCGGATATCGGGTCGCCGATTTGAGCGCGAAGCGACGCGTCGCTGGTTCTTCCTTGAGCCCGGTCGCATTGAGGACGCTCTTGAGGAACAGGCTGCTCTGCACCTGCTCTTTCATGATGTCCGCCTGCTGTTCGGCCTCGAGCCCGCCTTGGAGATTGCCCATCGGGCCCTGCATGCTCTGCCCCCGATCCAGCAGCAGGATCGTGGTGCTGTAGTACACGGGCTTCAGCAGGAACGCCGCGGCGATGCCGATTCCGAGCGCCACCAGCCATGGCAACAGGAGCAGCCACTTGCGGCGCCACAGGATGCGCCCCAGCTCGCCGATGTCGACAGGAGGGGCTGAAGGGGTCGTCGAGGGCATCTCACTCATCGTCAGTTGGCCTTCTTGTTATTGATGTAGTCCACGAGTACGACCAGATTGAGCGCGTCGCGAGACAGAGCGAGCAGCCCAGTGAAAGCGGACCACACACTCGGACCCTTGGGCATCACGACCACCACATCGCCGGGCTTCACAACGACTGGCGCGCGGCTGCCCTTTTCGAGAACGGTGCGCAGATTGATCAGCGCCAAGGTCTGGCCGCCCTCGCTGCGCGAGAGCATGCGCACATCCGAGAGATTACCCCGCTCGGTGAGCCCGCCCGCAAGCGCGAGCACGGACCAAAGGTCCTGTCCGTTCCCCACCGCGTAGAGCCCCGGCTTGGCCACCTGCCCCAATACGCCAACGCCCTCGCCCCCCGTTCCGCCCCCCGCCGTCGCGGAACCGGGCACGATCACCGTGTCCCCGGCCTTGAGCTCGGGCAGTCCGCTCGCGTCGCCCGTGCGCAGTGCTGCGCTCAGGTCAACAGCGATGGTGCGCCGGGTCTTGCCTTCCTTGCGCACGATCTGGACTCCCGAAAGGTCAGCCCCCGTCAGAGCCCCGCCCGCCTGGCCGAGCGCATCGGCCACGGAAGGCAGGCGCTCGAAACCATAACGCCCCGGCTTGGCAACCGAGCCCTGCACGAACACGCTGCGACTCAGGAACTGCGTCACCGTACAGGTGACCGTCGTGGTCTGGCGCAGATAGGCCGAGAGCCGGTCCGCGATGCGGTCCGAGAGCTGCTTCGGGGTGAGCCCCGTCGCCTTGATCTCGCCCACCGGCGGCAGCGTCACATTGCCGTTCGCGTCGACAGTGAGAGAGCGCTCCAACTCGGGGTGCAACCAGACCGAGACCTGCACGACATCTTCTGCACCCAGCACATAATCTTCAGCAGACGCTGGAGTCGAGACGAGCAGCAGGCAGACAACGGAGAGCAGCGCCATCCAACCGCGGCGGATGAACAGGTTCATGAGGTCCCTCCTGGACACATGGCTCGGGTGGAAGGGCAGCGGCGCAGGCAGGGTCCTGCGGTCGCCTCCTTGAATCGTATCTTACTACTAGCCGGGCCGGCTGCCGATGGCAGCGTGCCGGTTCAGTATGACATTTTCGTGTCCAGATTCATGCGGCCGGTCGCGCACCCTCCGTACGCACCATGGGAGCCTCCACCAGGCGCGGCCGTCGCAGGACCACCGCGAATGTGCGGAACAGCGTGCGAAGGTCGAGCACGAGCGAGCGATGCTCGACATAGAAAAGATCGTAATGGACTCGCCGAACGACGCCGTCGGCGTCATTGTCCGAGATGCCCGAGACTTGGGCCAGCCCAGTCATCCCCGGCAGCACGGTGAAGCGGCGGGAGTAGTCGGGGACCAGATGGTGCCACCGCAGCACCAGCGATTCCTTCTCCGGCTTGGGACCCACCAGCGCCATCTCGCCGCGCAGGATATTGAACAACCAGGGCAGCTTGTCGAGGCGACGCTGCGCCACGAAGCGACTCACCGGACCCAGGTCCGAACGGAATCTTGCGCAGGTGATGCGCTCCCCCAGAAGATCCTGCGTGCGGCGTTCGAGACTGCGTCGATCGATCTCCGCCTGGGCGTTGCGTGGCAAGCGGCGCTGACCGCGACGCCGGCTCCGCCCGATACGCACTTCACGCACGAGGATGTCGCGTTGTCCGCGGACGCGCCCCTCCAGCACCATCGCGGCCCAGATGGGCGACGCCAGCACGAGCAGTGTCCCGGCAATGGCGCCGTCGAAGGATTGGCGGGTGCGCTCCCCCAGATCGATCGGTTTGGGCGGCGGGGGCATGCTGGCGGCAGGCAGTTGCACATCGGGGGTGATCGGCGCGGGCTGCAGTCGGAGTTCTTCCGGTGTCGGCTCGCGGTACTCCGGCACGATCCCGTGCAGATGCTGTTTCACCTCGGTCGGATCCCCGCCCTCGGCAACTTTCACCATGCGCGCGACCTGTTCCCTGAGCACGCATTCATCCTCGCCGGCCAGCTCCCAGGTCAGGATGCGCTCGTGACGC
>JANLOU010000033.1:0-2541 GCA_031366735.1 Candidatus Eiseniibacteriota bacterium | reverse complement strand
GCAGTCGCCGCTCGTTGCGGGATCACTGCGCGTGAACGGTCGTCCGCATCCCGCCGCACTCACCCCTGGCGCGAATGGTGTCGTGACGGTGAGCCTGGAATCGCTCTCGCTGCTGGACCGATTTGCTCCGGGCGATAGCGTGCTCACGCTCGCGGGCGAACAGGTGGGCGCGGGGTGGTTCGTGGCCCAAGCGAAGCTGCGTCTCTCACGACCGGATTTCGCGGTGGGCCCATTGCCTGCCCAGGCAGGGGGAGCGCCGCCGTGGCGGGCGCTCGCGCTGGAGCCGCTGCGGCTTTACTGGTCGGCCCCCACGAGCGAGCCCGAACCCGAGTATGCCGTCTCGCTCTCACGCGATGACGCGCGCTCGTGGGAGTTGCTCGGGGTCGCGGTGGGCAATGGCTTCGTCTGGATCCCCGCCGAACCGATTCCGGGCGCGCGGCTCGAGGTGACCGCGAGGGCCGCAGGGCAGGTGGTCGGCACATGGCTGTCGGCGCCGTTCGATATCTGGCCGCCGAATGCCGCAGTCGGTCCTGCGATTCCGCTCGAACTCGCGTTGCGCGCGCGCGGCTCCCAGCCCGCGCACGGAGCGGTGTTGCTGGATCTGGCGCTGCCCGAGCGCTCGCCCGTCCGAGTCGAACTGTTCGATCTGCGCGGGGCACGAGTGGCGGTGTTGGCCCGAGGGGTGTTCGAGGCCGGCGTGCACGCCCTTGATTGGCGGCTCGCTCCCCACCATCGGGGCGCAGGGAGTGTCTATTTCGTGCGTGCACTGGTGGGTTCGAGGACGCTCACTCGGCGTCTCGTGGTCCTGCCGTGACCTCTTGGCCAGCCGCCCGGGCTTGACGCCGGTCGCTGCGGCCGGAACACTCCCCCCCGGACCGGCCCTTGCGGGGTCCCCTCGGCGCGACCTGCACCTTTTGTTGTGCTTCCGCCGTAGTGAGAGGTACGCACTTCCCGGAGGCCGCGAAAGATCGTGACGAACACTTACCACCTGCTGGCGAGCGTGAACCTGGTGCTGGGCGGGTTGGTGTTCCTGCTCGGTCTGGTCATCCTGCGCGAGAACACCCAACAGCGGTTGAATCGCGTGGTGTCCGCCATGTTGTTCTTCGGCGGCTTCGGCGCGGTCCTCTCGGCCCTGTCGCTGCTGATTCCTGCGGCGCAGCCCGGCGTGAATCTCACCGACAATGTCGCGTATGTCTGGGAGTTGTTCTTCCCCACTGCGTTCGTGTTCGCCAGCGTATTCCCCGAGGAGCGGCCGTTCACGCGCCGCCTCACCCTGCCCAACGGCTGGACCTCGCCCAGCTTCCTGATCCTCGTCTACGCGCCCCACCTGTTCCACTTCGCGCTGGTCTTCGCCATGTCGATGCTGGGAGGGGAGAAGACCTCGGCCGCTTCGGCACCGGGACTGCTGGGCGCGGTGAGCGCGGTGCTCGGCGTGGTCACTCGACTGTTCCTGAGCGTGCATCAGGCGCTGTTCTCGCTCGTGGACCTCGTGTTCGGCGTGGCGGCGGTGGGGCTGTTCATCCAGAGCTGGAAGCGCGCGTCCGTGGTTCGCCTGCGCCAGCAGTTGGGCTCGATCTGCTCTGGTCTGGCTGGCTGTCTCGTGCTCTATGCCGGCGCCACCTCGATTCCCACGCTGGTGGGTCATCCGCTCGAGCGTGGGCTGCAGGCCGCGCTCACGACCGCGGCGCTGACGCTGGGTTCTGGAGCGATCGCGTTCGCGATCGTGCGATACAAGTTCCTCGACGCCAAACTCATCGCCCGCCGCGGCATTCTCTACGCACTCACCTCGGCGGTGGTGATCGGGCTGTACCTGCTGGTGGTGGAACGCGTGAACGGCATGGTCGCCAAAGCGTTCGGCGTGGACTCGCGCGTGGTCGAGCCGGTGTTCCTGATCATGGCGCTGACGCTGTTCCAACCGGTGATCTCCCGGCTCGAACAGTCGCTGGACCGCATGTTCCTGCGCGACCCGGGCGACTATCGCAATGTGCTCCGCCAGTTGGGCCGGGACCTCCAGACCACGATCGACCTG
The DNA here is from genome assembly GCA_031366735.1 of Candidatus Eiseniibacteriota bacterium. GTDB lineage: Bacteria > Eisenbacteria > RBG-16-71-46 > RBG-16-71-46 > RBG-16-71-46 > CAIXRL01. The sequence goes on along the minus strand of JANLOU010000033.1, from coordinate 512 downwards.
GACGACCTGCTCACACGCTCCATCCGCACGCTCACGCAGGCGCTCTTGCTGCGCTCGTCGTATGTCGTGGCGCTCACGCCCGAGGGTCCGATCACACGCTCGGGCGCGGGCGAATCACTCTCCGAGGAATCCCTCGCGGGCATCATGGAGATCATCCCGAGACTGTCGCGGGAGGAACCCAGTTTCCGCCTGAGCGATCCGGTCGATGGCCTGCGGCGCGTCGATCGCGAACTATTGGTGCGCCGGCTGGGGATCGAACTCCTGGTGCCATTGCGCTGGCGCGGGGAGACGCTGGGGCTCGTGCTGTTGGGCGAGAAGCTCACCTCCACGCAATACACGGGCGAGGATGTGACGCTGCTCAACGCGCTCGGGGGGCAGATGGGCGTCTCGCTCCAGAACGCGCTGTTGCTGAGTGATCGCTTGCGCGTTGCGCGCATCGAGGAAGAGCTGCATCTGGCGCATACCATCCAACAGAGTTTCCTGCGCTCGGATTTTCCGCCGCTGCCGCGCTG
>JANLOU010000016.1:0-16657 GCA_031366735.1 Candidatus Eiseniibacteriota bacterium | reverse complement strand
CACGGCCAGCCCCACGCCGTGGCCAAGACTGTGGACATAGCCTTCCTCGAGCGCTTGATTCTCGCGGATGGTGGCATGGCCCTGTTTCACGAACAGGTCGCAGGTGAGTTCCTGAAGGTCGCGGCACGGCACCCCGGCGCGAGCTTTCGCTACGCCTGCGTCGAACACCTGACGACAATCCGCATACAGCTCGCGCAACGGCTGCGGGGCGGGTCCAAGGCAGTAGGTGCGCGTCATGTCCGTGTGGTAGCCACCCCCGGCTTCACTGGGAAAGATGTCGATCAGAATCGCCGTGCCGGTGCGGACCGGTTCGGCGTCATTGCCGCGGTTGTGCGGCACTCCCGCGTCGCGGCCCTGTGCCACGATGCTCTCGCCATCCTCGGCGAGGCCGTTCTCGGCGAAGGTGCGATGGATGAGCGCGCGGACATGTCCGAGCGTGACCACTTCGTGTACGCCGTCCGTGAGATGCTCGCCTCGCCGGCGCAGCGCTCCCAGATAACTGCGGGCGGCGTGCATCGCCGCAACCGCGCCGCGCGAGCAGTGCCGGATCTTCTCGAGCTCGGATTCCTCTTTGGTCATGGCGGCCTGCGCAAGCACATCGGGCTGCGTGGCGTCGATCTCGATCGCGGGGTGCATCGCACGCAAGTGCGACAGCATCGCGAACGCCCATCCCGCGCTCGTGTCGCCCACGAACGCGACGCGCCCGCGAATCCCCATCTGCTCAAGCAGTTGCCCGATCAACTCTCCATAGCCCCTGGCCGCGGAGTCCGCAGTCTTCACCAGTTGCAGAAAACCATGCTGGGCATACGACGAGGTTTCGCAGCCCACCAGCGCGGCTTGATCGCGCTCCATCGGGTCGTGCACAAGGTGCGCCGAGCCATCGGCGCTCCGTAGGTACACCCCGTGGTGGATCTTCTGTCCGGTGGCGTAGTAGAAGGCTGGGCTGTAGCGGTCGTGCGCAAGCACGACCAAACCGGCCAGCCCAAGCGATCGCATCAGGGAATCGATGTCGGCGCGCAAACGATCCTCCGAAAAGGGTGGGGGGTGCGCGCGTGGCCAGCCCCATGTCGGCGCGCGGAAAGCAGGACGGACTGCTGAGGTTACGGCAGCACGCGGGCTGGCGCTACTGCTCGACGAAGGCCGTCGAACGCCGTCGCCTTCGCCGCAGTGCCATGGCGAGGATTCCGAACAGGAATCCGCCGATGTGGGCCCACCAGGCCACCCCACCACCACCGCCTCCCGCGAACAGCGTGGCGGAGAAGAACTGGAAAACGAACCATAGCCCCAGCACGAGCAACGCCGGCAGGGCGACAATCTGGAAGAAGAAGATGATGGGGACCAGCGTGACGACGCGTGCTCTGGGGAAGGCGTAGGCGTAGGCCCCGAGCACCCCGGCAATCGCGCCACTCGCGCCCACGGCGGGTACCGGGGAGCCGGGATTGAACATCACATGCATCAGTGCGGAAACCACCCCGGCGGCCAGGTAGAAGCCAAGGAACCGCAGACTTCCCATCTCATCCTCGACATTGTCGCCGAAGATCCACAGGTACCACATGTTGCCGACCAGGTGGATCCAGCCGCCGTGCAGGAACATCGAAGTGAACAGCGTGAGCATTGCGCTCGGCACGGGGGTCAGTCCCTGGAACGCATCCGTGAGCCGTTCGGGCACGACCCCCCAACCCAGCATGAAGGCGGCGACCTTCGGCCCCAACCCGATCTGGTAGAGGAACGCAGCCACATTGAGCACGATGAGCGTCCGCGTCACCACGGGGACTCTCTGGGGTGGATTCTCGTCGCGGATGGGGATCATCGGTCGGCTTCTGGATCCATCATGGAGGAGTCGGAAGATCGCAGTGCAGGCGGGCGGATGACATCAGGGGCGGGGTTGTCCTATGCTCCACGATACTGATCTCAAAAAGCCATGCACCCTTCGAGGCGCTTCCCGCATCGACAAGGGCGCAATACCATCATAACAGCGTCTTCGATCGGAGAGTCGTCATGTCGAATGCCATCCCCGTCACAGACCAGTCGTTCAAGGCAGAGGTGTTGGACTCCAGCGTTCCGGTGCTCGTGGACTTCTGGGCGCCGTGGTGTGGTCCCTGCCGCGCGCTCGCCCCGACCGTGGACGCGATCGCCCTGGAATACGGTGCGAAACTCAAAGTGGTGAAGGTCAATACGGATGAGTCCGGCGAGGTTGCCATGAAGTATGGGATCACCAGCATCCCGACCATCATGGTCTTCAAAGGCGGCGAATCGGTGGACCGCTTGCTCGGCAACCGCCCCAAGGCCGACTTCATCCGGATGCTTTCGCCGCACATCGGCTGACCCGCGATCGGCCGCTTTCAGTACTGCCTGAACAGCGCGGGGACCCGCGCCACTGGCCGAACCCAGGTCGCACGGCTCGGGTCGATCTGTTCGAGACGCGCCAGCACGCGTGGGTAGGTTGCACGGAATCCCGGGTTCTGGTCGAGGATGAAGCGCATGTTCGAGGCGGGCATGTCCCGTAGATAGGGCCCGAGCCAGATGTGCCCGCCGTGCGCGAGGGTCTCGGAAATCACGCCCTCCAGTTGCAGCGAATCGGCTGCAGACCAGTGGGACGCCCCAGCCTGGATATTGAAGTAGCGGAACGGCGTGTGGTGCTGGAGCAACTGCACTCGTGCGGTGGATTGGATGCCGTCCCAACCCACCAACAGATCCTGCTCGCCGATGCGAGGGAGATAGCGGTCATTCACCCCATCGATGTCATTGCTCGGATCGGCGAACAGCAGCACGGACCCCAGCAGCGTGCTCGCGAACAACAATCCGGCGAGTGTTCCGACGGCTGCCGTTGCGCGACGGCCCAGCGCTCGGGCCCCGGTCACCGCGAGCACCATCAGCGTGGGGATGGTCCATAGCCAGAACTCATCCGAGACTCCTTCCCACCACATGAAGAAGGCGGCTTGCGGCAGTGCCGCGATCAACAGGAGCAGGGCCGAATCCCGAGCTCGGATCGCCAGCAGTATTCCCGTGGCGACGAGCCCGAACGCCAGAAGTCCTGCGAGCGCGGCCACGAGCCCCACTCCCACGGCGACCGGAGCCGGGAGGTTCCGCACCAGATAGGGATAGGGATAGACATTGCGGTAGGGAAAGCGCGCCTGGATCGCATGAGTCGCCGCGGCGTCGCGGAACAGGACATGGTAGGACAACAAGGCTCGGACCTCGCCGCCGACCGCGTTCACCACGGCTTCCACGCCCACCTCTTTCTGGTCGGCACGCGTGTCGAAGTGGCCCGCGTAGCCCGCAAGGAATCCTCCGAACGAACTCTCGGGCGCCTTGGGTCGCGTTGAATACACTCCGGCGTAGATCGCGAGCGAGATCGTGCCCACCAGCAGCGGAACCGCACATGCCACGGCCAATCGGCGCGGCCACTGAACCCCGCTGAGCAGGAGCGCTGCCGGGGCGAGCACGGCAACATAGACCGCGTGCGCCTGATGGTGCAGCACGCTCAACAGGAGCGCCGCCGTTGCGGCCAATGCGGCGAGTGTGGCACGCCGTGAATCCGGGGCGTACAAAGCCGCCAGGAAGCGCTCGGCCCCGATCACCAGGAAGGCGATTGCCGGGACATAGACATCTCCAATGATGGCGTAGCACCAATATCCGGAGCTGAACCCACAGGCCAACACGCCCGCCAATGCGAGTGGGGCGGGGTTCGAGCGGCGCAGGAGGTGCCACAGCGCCACCAGGCCGAGCGCTCCAGCCACTGCCGACCACAACGCCAACAGGCGATCCGGCGGGATGGCGAGCCCCAGTCCTTCCGTCAGTCCGTGCCACACCCAGCGCCAGAAGTTCAGCGCCAGGTGGTGGCTGTTGATCAGTCCCTGGGAGCGCGTGAGTTGCTCGGCCCAGCCAAGGGCGTCGTCGGCATAGTTGGTGTTGCGCGAGGGCAGCAGGGCGTATAGCAGCACGAACCCGATCAGAATCGCGAGCGGCTCGCGATTGCTGCGGCGGTCACTGTTACTGCGCTGGTCAGGGCTTGGCGTACCCATGTGAGTCACCTCGTGGGCGCGGAGTAACACGCCAGACAGACCGTAGATCCCCGATTGCGATGGGAACGCCATTCCAACACGGTTGCTGTGTCGGCGACACTGTACCGGTTCACACGCCCATTGATCTCGCTTCGCACTTCCATGGGGATCTGTCCGCCGGCCGGGGGCATGCCCGGCATGCGCAGGAAGACCAAATGCGTCACATGATTCTCGGCGAGGTAGTGTTCGATATCCCCGCGTTCGAGTACGCGTTGGTACTCATAGCTGTTCGCCACGCCATCGCCATTGATCCACGCCCGATCGGCAAAGAATCCGACCAGGCCAAAAGCACCGCCGTAGATCACATCGTCCGGCTGGGTCTTTGCATGGATGGCCCGGCTCAGGGCCAGTTCGTCGCCTCGACCGCCCGCTTCGGTGGTGCCCCAGTTGCGAATGAGTACGCGGACCTTGCCGACCATGAGGACCGCGCTCACGAACACAATGAGGCAACAGGCGAGTTGCGCGATGCCGCGACGCCCCAGCGTGTCCCCGGAAGTCCTGCGCTTGGCGAACACGCCCGCGAGAACAATCGCCATGATGAGGTTGTAGGCGTGAGCGAGGATGCCGTAGCTACCTTGGACGTCGAGGCGGCTGAACATCGCCATGTAGGTGAAGCGCATCAGCAGATATGCGGTGAGGAGTGCAATCACCGCGAGTTGGGGATCGGCCAGCAAGTCGGCCGGGTGATGGCGACGCAGCGCTCGAAAGAACCAGACTGCCGTCGACAGCGCGATGGCAAAGGCCAGCGCAAAGGAGGCCTGATCAGCCGGGTTGAGAGAGCTGTGCAGTACGATATCCATGCTTGCAGGGATGTCGAAGGCTGGGAACTGCGACTTGAGCCGCGCAGAGACCGGCAGCCACGAGCCGAAGTGCCGCGCGGACCACACCAGGTAGGGCGCCACGAACGCCAAGATCACCAGGCCACGGCCAACGATCGGACCCCACAGCGCGCGGTTGCGCAGGGCGAGTACTGCCATCAGTGCAAAGGCCGCGGCCAGAAATGGCAGACTGTCGACTCGGGCGAGGAACAGCAGCCCGAGTAGCGAACCGTCGGCGAGGGCTGCACCCCTTCCTCCAGGCACCAAGCCGTGGCGCCGCACGCGGTCCAGGTACGCAAGCCCCACGGGTATCACGAGCGTGGCGTCCATCCCGTAGTTGCTTTTGAGCGCGATGAATCCTGTGAAGAAGATCGCTGTGGCGGCGAATGCCAGTCGGCGCACCCCCCCCACGAATACCTGCGGGTCCATGAAACCACTCACCAGGCGCAGCAGAAGTGCCAGGCTGCCGAGATTTGCAAGGAAGGTGAGCAGGATCCCCGCGCGGTAGCAGCCCACGAGCGAGAGGTCGTGCACGAATAGCTTGAAGGTGCCGATCAGCAGCGCTGTGAGCAGCGGATTGAACCCGTTGGTCTCGTGCAACCGATCGAAGCTGGGACCATACCCGAGGCAGAAGTTGCGGGCGATTGCGAAGTAATAGCCCGCATCGTCGCCCACCAACACATAAATCGAGAACCGTGGGTCCGCAACCAACAGGACATAGCCGACCGCGCACAGGATCAAGGCGCTCAGCACGAATAGTAGGGTCGAAGCGATCCGCATGGGGGGCGTGCTCTCGGGGGCGTTTGATCGAAGCTTCCGCGTGGCCTGGTGCGGGCCGAGCAAGCAGATCCGCTGCGGGGGAGTATAACATCCAGCCCGTGTGTTTATCAGCGCGACTCTCGCACCCGCTGCAGAGCCCGCGGCAGCCGTTTCGCCACATCCCGGGCCACGAGGCCGGTGGCGCCCAGTTCGGCGTACGCCAGATCGCCGGCCGCGCCGTGCGCGAACACGCCCAGACACGCCGCTTCGAATGCGGGCAGGCCCTGCGCCACGAGCGCCCCGATCGTGCCCGCCAGCACATCCCCCACGCCGGCCGTCGCCATGCCGGGATTGCCGGTGGGATTCACGCAGGTCCGTCCCGAAGGGTCCGCGATCACCGTGGGTGCGCCTTTGAGCACCAGGATGCAACCCCATCGCCGCGCCCACTCGCCCGCGCAGTCGATGCGGTGGGCCTCGATCTCGGCGCTGGGGACGCTCGTGAGGCGTTCCATCTCGAGCACATGCGGTGTGAGGATGCGTGGGTGTCCGCTGCCTGCGAGCGCTGCCGGCATGTGTGCGTGGGCGGGTGACAACGCGAACAGGGCATCGGCATCGACCACCACCGGGACGGCGAGCAGCGGCAGCACGCGGCGCACCAACTCGAGCGCACCCTTTTGCCGCGAGAGCCCGGGCCCCAACACCACCGCGTCCGCTCGCGCCGATTCGGCCAACAACTGTGGCAGCGCCGAAGCGGAGAGCGCGCGGCGTGGGTCTTCGCCGCAGGGTACGACCATTTGTTCGACCAGATGCGCCGCGAGCACATCCTGCACACTTGCGGGTGCACACACACGCACATACCCGGCACCGGCACGCGAAGCGGCCAGCGCGGCCAGCACCGCGGCCCCGGTCATTCCCGCTGCGCCTCCCGCGATCACGACGCGACCGGCATCACCCTTGTGCGCGCGCGGATCGCGTGGCGCGAGGAGTGCTGCGAGCGCATGGGGTCGTGCCAGCATCACTCCGGTCGCGTGCTCGAGCGCCTCGGGGAGCAGGCCGATGTCAGCAACCTCGAGCGTCCCACTGCAAGCGCGGCCCGGATGCAGGACATGTCCGCGCTTGGCCGCGCCGAAGGTCACCGTGAGATCGGCTGTCACCGCGCCCGGCATCACGACTCCGGTGTCCGCGTCGACGCCAGTGGGCAGATCCACGGCGGTGATGCGAACATGACGCGCGCGCAGTTGGTTCAATGTCTCGCATGCTGAGGCAATAACTTCACGCGGCGGCCCCGTCGAGCCCGTACCGAGGAGGGCATCGATCGCGTGATCCCAGGTGAGGGAGTCGACAAGGCCCGCGAGCGCTGCGCAGGAGTCGCACACCTCGACTTGCACTCCGGCGGAATCCAGCTTCGCCAAGTGTATCCGCGCGTCGCCGCTCACCCGTTCGCGTGCGGCGAGCAGGCCGACGCGCACCACGGCGCCCCGTTCATGCAGGTGGCGCGCAGCCACGAACCCGTCGCCGCCATTGTTACCCGGACCGCAAAGCACGAGCACATGCAGCGCGAGCGGTGAGCCAAAGCGCCGTTCCAGCGCCTCTGCGACCGCGCGCCCCGCGCGCTCCATGAGCACTTCGCCCGTGGCGTGGCCAGCGGCGATCGTGGCCCGGTCCACCGAGCGCATCTGCTCGGCGGTCAACAGTCGCACGGGTTCAGTGGCGGCGGCCGCGTGAGCGAGCGTCGCCTTTCAGGTCGCGCATCAGGGATCGCTTGTACGCCGGGTCGGAGTTCACGCGTTCGAGCAGGGCCGCGTCGTGCGAGAGGAATGGCAGGTCGTACAGCTCCGGCTCGGCTTCCTGCAGCACATAGATGTTCTCCTGCTGCTGACGCTGGTACTGCACGGCGCGCTCCACATTCTCGAACGCCTTGCCCGGCAGGAACTGCTCGTGGAAGACATCGAAGATGTAGACATGGATCTGCCCGTCCCCGTGGACGCCATTCGGCGCCGGATAGATGCGTGCGCGCGCGGCGCGGATCTTCTCTCCTGCCATATCGTCTCCCTAGGCCCCGCGACTCTGCGGGGCGGCGCCGTTCAACTGGTCCACGATGCCCACCAACTGGAACACATCGTCCACATCGAAGTCCGCGCCGGACTCCTTCGTGTCAAAGGTATCGCCGTAACGCGCGAAGACCGTCTTCATGCCCAGGCTCTTGCCGCCCACGACATCGCGCTCGGCCCAATCGCCGATCATGAGCGCGTTCTCGGGCGCCACGCCCAACTTCTTGAGCACTTCGCGGAATGGCTCGGGCGCCGGCTTGCGAACCTGAGTGTCATCAAAGGTCACGACCGCATCGAACACATGCTGCAGCGACAGCGTGCACAGCCGCAGCCAGACTTGGAGTCGGGGCGCGTCCGAGACGACGCCCAACTTGATACCTCGCTTGGCCAGTTCGAGCAGCGTCATCTGCACATGCGGATACAGCACGAGCGCGGATTCCCGGGCGCGACGATACGAGACGATTCCGCTGGCGAGGATGCGTGGGTCCACCTCGCCGAACTCGCGTTGGAGTAGCTCGTCGAATACCTGTTGGAACTCGAGCCCCTTCTCCAGGTAGATCGCGTCCACCCGCACGCGGAGTTCATCGCGTCGCAGGTTGAATCCCGCGTCGATCATTCCGTCGATCGCGGCGTCGATGGCCGCCGCCTTCATCTTCATGAAGTCGGTGAGCGTGTTGTCCAGATCGAAGACGATGGCGTGGATCACTCGGCGGCGCTCCGGGTCACGAGGCGAAAGGCGCCCGCGTCGCGCAGGCAGCCCGCATGATAGGGGAGCGAGTCGCTGGGCGATAGGGTGTGTGGGGTCATCGCAAGCCCACCCCGGCGGCGAGCGGCCAGACCGTGACATTGCCGATCGAGACATGCGAGGGAGCGCTGACGAGGAACGCCACCACCGCCGCGACATCCTCGGGCTCCACATGTTGGTCGCGCTCGGGCGTGCCGTCGCGATAGGTCGCACCCGCCGAGTTGATGTCGTGCGGATGCACGATGCTCACGCGGATCCGGTGCGCCTTCACCTCGAGCGCGGTGGATTCGAGCAGCCCACGCAGGCCCCACTTGCTGGCAGCATAAGCCGCAGAGCCCGCGGAACCCACCAGTCCGCCGATCGAGCTGATTCCCACGATCGTGCCGGCACGCGCTGCCATCATGCTCGGCAGTGTCGCGCGCAATGCGTGGAATGCGCCTTTCAAGTTCAGGTTCAGCATCTGGTCCCAGATCTCATCCGAAGTCTCGTGCACCAGCGCGCCTTTCCAACCGCCGGCATTGAGCACCAGCATGTCGATGCGCCCCCAGCGTTCGAGCACCTGCTGCACCGCGCTTTCGACCTGCACGCGGTCCGTGACATCCGCGGCGGCCGACATCGCTTCGTGGCCCCCGTTCGCCAACCTCGCGACGGCGGCATCGAGCTCGGCGCCGGGACGCGCCATGCAGGCCATGCGGGCGCCATCCTTGGCGAGCGCCCGAGTGATGGACTCCCCCAGGCCGCGGCTTGCTCCGGTGACGAGTGCGACCTGTCCGGCGAGTGGCATCTGACGCTCCTTGGGCACCGCGGAATCCTCGTCGCGACCCGCCGCGACCACGAGTTTCCTGCAACCCAGCATATCGCGAGCGAGGAGCCGAGCACACCTGCGCCCCACTTCTGGATTGATGCCGCACTCCTGACCGCCCTACACTCACCTACTCAACTTAACCTTCCCCTGCGGCCCTGGATTCCGATGACCCCATTGCGTCCCGCCCTGATCGCTCTCATCTGTCTGGTTGCGCTTGGTTGTGGCAAACAGGTGGTGGCCCCGACCGAGACCCCGCGCGCGCTGGTGCCCCCTTCGATCGTGGCGACCCAGCCTGCGGCGCGCTCCACGGGCGTGTTGTACGACACCGACATCTGGGTGCAGTTCGATCGCCCACTGGAACCCTCCTCGGTGAGCGTGCTCACAGTTTACCTCAAGCAGGACACGCGGCGTCTGCCGGTGACGGTTCGCTACGAGGGATTGACGCGCCGAGTGCTGGTGCAACCGGCGGGACCGCTGGATCTGCAGAAGACCTTCACGGTGGAGCTCTCTCCGCGCATCCGCGCGCTGCAGGGCGATTCGCTGGGAGCGACCGCATTCTTCCAGTTCACCACCAATAGTCTGCGCCGTCCGAAGTACGATTTCCCCATCGCTGGCGCGCGGGAAGGCCCGGTCACTTCGCTGGGCTGGAGCGGCAATGGCGCGATCAATGGCAACATCTCATACGAGATATACGCCAGCTCCGACTCCGCCGCGGTGGCTACGCGGTCGGTCCCGTATCTGCAGCGGGCAGTGTTCCTCTATCTGCTGCCGCGCGTGCGCTGGCCGCAGGGGAGCGATGTGTATTGGTCGGTCACCGCGATCAACCTGCTCACAGGCGAGCGCTTGGCCGGCGCGGTCACGCGCTTTCGCACCTATCCTGCCGACGCACCCGTGGACTCGGTGAGTATCGGGATCCAGGACTGGGGTGGGCGTTCCCAGACGAGCACAACACAGCAATGCGGCGTGGCCCTGCTTTCGGCCTCGCCAGCGCATAACGCCGGCATCCGGTTCTCCCTGGCGTCTCTCTCGAGCGCCCTCCAGGTGGCGAGCGCGCGCGTGGAGTTGCCCGTGCCCGATACTTACATGCCCACGCTGAACACGATCGCCCCGGTGCTGCATTTCGCGCAGAACGATTGGTCCACCTGCGCCTTCTCATTCCCAGGGCCGCCCTACCCCGAGGTGAACTCATTGCTCGCCACCGGCGCGGCGTGCACGCTGCCGAATCGCGCGGTATTCGAGGGCGATGCGATCGGCGCTTTCGCCGAAGGGCAGGCGCGGCGGCGGCCGTACTACGGTTTCGTCCTGCGCTCGCCCAGTTTGATCCAGTACGGAATCCAGCCCATCAACGGCTCGACTGCGCGCGTGATCGTGTACTTCTATCCTCCGGGGACAGACGCCGAGACGGCATCGCGTTGACAAGGAACCGTGAGAACTGGCTCCTCGGGCGGATTCACGCTTGACCGCTCTCTCTCGCCGCCGCTCAATGCAGGTGGCCCTGCTGCCAGACCCTCTCCCTTGCCCCACGACAAGGAAACATCCATGACTCTTCGCGCCTTCGCCCTGGTGGTCGCGTTGCTGGCTTGCTCCGCCCTGCCGGCCGAAGCACAGGTCGTGAGGCCGTGGACACCCGCAGGAATGGATTCGGTCGTGATGCTCGCGTCATCGGCAAAGCTGCGGTTCCAGCGGGCCAATGGCGACAGCGTCGGCGGATATAACTATGAAGCTTACGAACTCGTCGGCCAGGCGGGCCGTCGATTGTTGCGCCAATTGGGGCGTGCGCATTCGCTCCAAGCGCCCGCGATCGAGGCGACGCTCGACTCACTCGGGCTCGATACCGATGTGGTGATCGACCTGCAGCAACCGGGCACCGTGCTGCTCATGGTGCGCAATCCCTACAAGCCGTCCGCGGACGCGATCGGTTACCTACTCTGGTTCCGCGGTCCGGACCTGCGCATGCAGGGCGCCAGTTTCCCCCCCAACATCCGCGCGCGACTCCACACCTGGTGGACCGGACGACCCACATTCCCGTATTCGGCCGGCGTGATCTATGAAGCCCGGGGGAAGACACCTCACTTCGGCTTCAAGTACTTCCGCATGAGCCCGGATGGGTACTTCTGGAATCTCATCCAGTATGAAGGCCATGGACCCGAGCTCGGCGTCCCGGGCGAGGCCCTGTTCGCCGACATCAATCACGATGGGCGTCCCGAGTTGCTCTCCTACACGGCGTTCGAGCCGGATTCATTCCTCTCGATCCCCGCGACCGGCCCCGCCATCCTGAACGAATGGGTCTACACCGAGCGACCCGAGGGCTTCGTGCTGCACGACGCTCGCACCCTGCCCGGCCCGACCAGCACGCTGCGACTGTTCGCACTGCTGTTGATGGACAAGCGCTACGACAGCGCGCGCCAGTTGCTCGCGGATCCCTCCAAGCTCGACCAGGCGCTGGCGAACGGCTGGGGGAGTACGCGGGCCAAGGGCAGTTGGGCTGTGGAATACGCCGAGCCCGATCAGGCGTGGCCCGAGTGGCTCGAGTTGCGCTTGAAGGGAGACCGCGAGACCAAGCGGTGGATCTTCCACTTCACCATCCGCGACGGGCGCTGGATCATCCGGGATTGGTTGCCCGTCGAGTCCAAGGTTCCTCCGGCGCCGGCGTCAACGCCCGGAGCCAAGCGATGAATCCACGGGTTGTCGTTGTGCTGCGGGTCGTGGGGCTGTGCGCGGCATTGGCAGCGCTGCCGGCGTGCGATCGCACGCCCAAGCTGGTGCCGGAGTCCCCGGATTCGTTGGTCGTCCATCCCGATTCGTTCACGGTCTACGCGCGCCGCGCGAGCGAGCAGTGGGATGCGGGCGAGGACGATGTGGCCGCCGGGCTTTCCGCCCGCGTCGTGCACGAGGCGCTGCGTGTCCGCGTCGGCGCGCCCTGGGCGGAGCGAACGCGTGGCGTGCTCGACTCGCTGGGGTTCGCGGCCGAAGTGGCGGGAGGGGATCGCATCACGCTCGTGAACCTGTTCTCCCGTTCGCGGCCCGAAGGGGATTCGTGGCCCTATCTTTACTGGCACCAGCCCGAGGGAGTGCATGTGCAGTCGGTCGAGGGCCGTGGCCTGCACCTGCAGGATATCGCCACGCGCGGTTTCGATCCGGAGGGAATCCCGAGCGATACCTCGCAGGTTTCCGCGTTGTACACGCGTCGTGCTGGCGGGGGCGCCCAACCGATCGTGATGGTGTGGCATCGCGCGCGCGCCGGTCGCTGGGACCTGCTGCAGACGCTTGGGCCGGATTCGCTGGGAGGGGTGGGGAGTGCGGAGTTCACCAGCACCGACCCCGGGACCGAGCTCACCAGTCGGACCTATCACTCCACGCCCTACTTCGAAGAGTGCGCGACCTGCCCGCATGTCTATGTGCTGCGGCACTTCCGCTGGACGGCTGCAGGGTTCGCTCGCGCGGATGAACAACGCGTGCCCTCGCCTTATTCCACCTTCACGGCATTCATCTCGGCGCTCGTGAACGACGACCGCGAGCGCGCGATGCAGGTGGTGGCCGATCCCACGCTGGTGGATTTCGCGCGGCGATACGCTTGGAACGAGTCGAGTCGAGGTCGCTGGCGTGTGGCGCCCGCCACCGACGAGGGCGCCATCGAGATGGTGTTCTTCCGGGGGTCGAACGAGGCTTATCGCATCAGCTTCGAGTCGCGCGATGGTGACTATGTCGTGGCAGGATTCGAGGCCACCCAGCGCAGCGTCGAATAGCCGCCTCCGGCCTCAAGGAGCTGGCGCCGGGTCACTTTCCGCTTCCCTTCGGTATGCGGCTGCCGTCATACTGCCCATCCGTGCAGTAGGCGCTTGTGACAGGGGACCTTGGCCAGGCGCCACCCGCTTCCATCGGCCGCGCCGATCCTTCCATGGCGCCGAGGCATCGCATGCAAGTCGATCCCACTCGATTCCTCAGCCCCGAGCTCGCAGAGCAACACGCCCTACCCCGCTGGCTGGCGGAGTACGCCAAGCATCGCGACAATCGTGGTGCGCTGGCGCACTGGGAAATCCTGCCCGCGCGCGCGGCGCGATACGGGGAGTTGCTCCCGCCGCTGCCCGAGCCATTGCGTCAGGCGCTCGAGGCCCGTGGCATCACGCAGCTCTACACTCACCAGATCCGCAGCATCGAGGCGCTGCGAGCGGCGCGCGACACGGTGGTCGTCACGGGGACGGCCAGTGGCAAGAGCCTGTGCTTCCACCTGCCCGCCCTCGAGCGCCTGCTCGAAGAACCGCAGGCCACCGCGCTCTATCTGTTCCCGACCAAGGCATTGGCGCAGGACCAACTCAAGAGCCTCACGCGACTGGCGGGGGGGAGCCTCGAACTGACGCGCGTGCTGCATGCCGGAGTGTATGACGGCGACACGGCGGCAGGCACTCGGCGCAAGCTGCGCGAATCCGCCAATGTGATCCTCTCCAATCCCGACATGTTGCACGCAGGGATCCTGCCACAGCACGCCAAATGGGCGCGGTTCCTGGCGAACCTGCGCTATGTGGTGATCGACGAGATGCACGCGTACCGGGGCATCTTCGGCAGCCATGTTGCGAATGTGCTGCGCCGGCTCGAGCGATTGGTGCGCCACTATGGCGGGGACTTCCGCTATGTGATGTGCAGCGCCACCATCCGCAATCCCGGCGAGCTCGCCGCCTCGCTCATCGGCCGCGAAGTCGTCGTGGTCGACGACGACGGGGCGCCTCGCGGCGAGAAGCACTTCGTCTTCTGGAACCCGCCCTACCGGGACGAGGCTCGGGTCGAACGCCGATCGAGCAATGTCGAAGGCTGCCAACTGTTCGCCGGGTTGATCGAGCGGGGCGCGCAAGTGATCGCGTTCACCAAATCCCGCGTCTCGGCCGAACTCGTTTATCGGTACGCGCGGGAGCAACTCGAACGCTCGCCGCGCGGTCGCATGCCGAACCTGCACGAGCGCATCCGCCCCTATCGCGGCGGCTATCTCCCCGAGGAACGCCGCGCGATCGAGCAGGCCCTCTTCAGTGGCGAACTGCGGGGCGTGGTGAGCACGAATGCGCTGGAGTTAGGTATCGATGTGGGCGGGCTCGATGCCGCCATCCTCATCGGCGCAGCGCCGACCTTGGCCAGCATCTGGCAGCAGGCGGGTCGCGCAGGTCGCAGCGGCGCGCCGAGCGTGGTGGTGCTGGTGGCCTACAACGACACGGTCGACCAGTACCTGATGCGTAAGCCCGAATGGTTCTTCGGTCGCTCGCCTGAGGCGGCGTGCGTCGACCCGCACAATCCCTACATCCTGGCGCAGCAACTCGCCTGCGCCGCGTACGAACTACCGCTCTCAACGGCCGACGAGTCGGCGTTCGGCCCGCAGACACGCGAAGTGCTCGCCGCACTCGAAGAAGCCGGTGAGACGCGCGAGATCGACGGCTTGGCGTACTGGGCGAAAACCGAGTTCCCCGGGGCCAGAGTCTCGTTACGAAATATGGGTGACGACACCTACACGATCCAGGACAGCACCCAGAGTCATCGGGTGATCGGGACCGTGGACGCCATCAGCGCCATGGAGTTGGTCTACCCCGAGGCCATCTACCTGCACGACGGCGTCAGCCACTGGGTGCGCGCGTTGGACCTCGACCAGAAGATCGCCACGGTCGAACCGCGTGAGGTGGACTACTACACCCAACCCGTGCTCGAAACGAACATCCGCGTGCGGGGCGAACTCACCTCGCGGGCGTGGCGCGGCGAGACGGTGCGCTTCGGTGAACTCACCTACTCGTGGCAGACCATCGCGTTCAAGAAGATCCAGTATCGCTCGCTCGATGCGATCGGGTATCACCCACTCACGCTTCCAAGACTCACGCTGGAGACCGCAGGTTTCTGGCTGGCGCCTAATGAGGACACCTGGCGCGGCCTTGCTCGCACCGGGCTCAATCCATGGGAAGCGCTCTCCGGGGTGCGCAACCTCTTCGTACAATTGCTACCCCTGCTTGCCATGTGCGACCCGATGGATCTGCAGGGGAACCTCGACTCCTCCAACACCGGCAAGCCCACCTTGTTCCTGTTCGACCGCTATCACGGCGGACTCGGATTCGCCGAACAAGGCTTCGCCCGTCTGGACGAACTGACCGATGCCGCGCTGAGCCATCTCGAGGGTTGCCCATGCGGCGATGGCTGCCCGGCATGCGTGGGGCTGCCGGTGTTGCACCCGGCGCAGCAGCAGGATCCCGATATCGGGCACGCGCGCGACATCCCGGGCAAGGGGGCATCCCGGGCGCTGTTGCGAATGTGGTTGGACCGTCCCGCTTAGTGGCGGTTCACTGCCCGCGCCCAGGCTTCAGCGCGTGATGATCACTCTGGTGCTGGCGCTGCGTTCGCCTTGATGCAGCCGCAATACATACATGCCCGGCGCCACTTCGCCCGGCCGCGCGAGCGTCAGCGTATGGTTCCCGGGCGCGAGCCCCGAGGCGCGATGCTCGAATGCCCGGCGCCCCGCGATGTCGAGAAGTTCCAACCGCACATCCCCTTCGCGCGCCAGCTGGAATGCCACGGTGAGCGCCCCACGAGTCGGATTCGGGCGTGCGCCGTGCAATCCGAACGCAAGGGCCTGCGGGATGTCGAGCCACGCTTCGCCTGCGGTCAGCGCGCCGCGCACCGGGTCAGACCACGCCAGGCGATAGCCGTAGCGGTGTAACGGCAGAACGCTGCGGTCCTCGAAGGCGAGCTCGCCCTGTCCGTTCACCCGGACGGTGCCGACATCGATCCATTCGGCGTTCACCTCACTTCGTTGCACGCGAGCATCGAAATCAGCCGCCTGCTCCACACGCCACACCAACCGTGTGTGGTCGGCGGCGGCCACGGCTTCCGCGAGCGCCAGCAACACAGGTACTGGCTGGTCCTGCAGGAAGCCGGAGCACGACGTCACGCGCATTCCCACGGGGATTCCGATGAACTCCAGCCCCGCGTCACCAAAGACGCGGCGGGTGAACCCCGGGCCCGCGGTCTGCGTTGCGATCACGCTCTGGCTGACGACGAAGGGGACTCCCGCGAGCATGGTGAACGGGATGTCGATCACCGTGCCTCCCGGCGCCGCGAGCTGGCGGCCGATGGTGGCGCCTCCAAGCGTTGCGGAGTAGCTGGTCGTCCCCGTCGCGCAGCCGGTGGAATCGCAGAGGAAACGCGACAGGCAGGTCATGCGGACGATTGTCGAGATCACCGCTCCCGCAGGAGCCTCGAGCACGAAACGATCGTTCGAGATGGTGCTCGCGGTCATCCCTGGTCCCGCCGAGCTGCTCACCGTGCCGTGGCGTTTGTCGTAGGTGGAGCGGGTCGGAGCGATCGTCTGCAAGCGGTCGAAGGTGGGCGTGCCGACGGGCTCGTTCTCGCCCGTGCTGCTCATCAGCGAGGCGAGCTCGCAACTTGCGACG
>JANLOU010000635.1:0-2416 GCA_031366735.1 Candidatus Eiseniibacteriota bacterium | reverse complement strand
CAACCGCGTGAGCGTGCCCGTGCCGAGCTCATGCACATAGAGGTCGCCGGGAGTGGTCAGGCCTCCGAGGGTCAGGGCAACCCGCCGACCGTCCGCGGACACATCGCCCTGGATGACCTCACGATCCGCAGGCGTCAGCGCCTCGATCGCGCCCGAGCGCAGGTCCACGCGCGCCAGTTGGCTGGCGCCATGGTGCGCGTGCACGAACACCGCAGCGTTGCCCTGCTCGATGAACCCCAACGGCAGGTCGCCGCCGCCGCGCGGCGGATGTTGGTCCGAACTGATGCCCTCGCCGACAGCGACATCGAGCGAGGCGGCCAGATCGATGGCGTGCGTGAGCGGCCACTCCCCCTTGAAATGCAGGAGCGTATTCTGATCGTACGATCGCGCCGGGCTGGGCCGGATGCCTCCTATCGCGAGCAATTGCCCACTCGGACCTTCTGCGAACGGCCCGAGCGGGCCGGCGATATCGGCCACCAGCACGGTATCGCTCCCGTCGCTGGGCAGGGTCAGATCGGGTGAGATCGCGCGAACCTCGGCATCTTCCACAGGCTGGCCGAACCACGGCTGCGGACGGCGGTCGGTGGTGTACAGGATCCACCGACCGTCCCGCGACCACACCGGGGACGACTCCTTGAACCGATCGCCGCAGGTGAGTCGCTGCGGCTCACCGCCCTCCACCCCGATGACCCAGAGGTGATCGAGGTGTTCCAGGTCGACAAAGCCATCGCCGTTCCAACGGAACTCCGGATGGGTCACAACCCGTGCAGGAGCGTTCTTCGGTTTCTTGGCTTCCGCCGTATCGCGCGCCGGATCGTGCCCCGAGAGGAATGCGATGCGGCTGCCATCCGGCGACCATGCCGGCGAGGACACGCCTGCTCGCAGCGAGGTGAGGGAGCGGGCCTCGCCCCCGCGCATGGGGAGCACATGCAGTTGGGCATCCGCCTCGGCGTCCGCCTTGCGCACGAACGCGAGGTGCGAGCCATCGGGCGACCAACGGGCCTGGCTATCGCGTCCGGTCGTGGTCAGCGCACGCGGCGCAGTCGGTGAAGCGCCAGCGACGGGTACCTCGGCGAGCCAGAGCTCGGTTCGGTACGCGTCGGCGTCGATGTCGACCGAGACGAGCGTGAACACCACTCGCTCGCCATCGGGGGACATTCGTGGGTCCGCGACCCAACGCAGGCGCAACAGGTCTTCCTCACGCATGAGGCTCCTCGGGGGCAGTGATATTCCCTACTCGATGCCAACAAGGTTATGCCCGCGCTCCGCCTTGGTCAACGCGCGCCCGCATGCGACACTCGCACACCCATGCGCCCTCGCAGACCCTCCGTGCCCGCACGCACCCCGCGCCCCCCTCGCGCCGCCGCATCCCTGCGCGGCGCCTCGCTCCTCACCGGCGCGCTCGCATTCCTCGCCTACCTCTCGCTGACACCCGCCGCCTCGGGCGACAAGGATGGGAGCGAGTTCACGCTGGTGCTCGCAACGCTCGGCGCGGCGCACCCCACCGGCTACGCGTTGTATACCCTGCTGGGCCACGCGTTCGTGGTGAGCGCGCATGCGCTGGGAGCCTCGTGGCCATTCGCCGCGAATGCCTTCAGCGGCGCGGGCGGCGCCGTCGCGATCGCCCTGCTGCACGCACTGTCCGCGCGCCTCCTGCGCGGCGCAGGTGTCGGCGCGCGCAGTGCCGCTGCGGTGGCGTTGCTCCCCACGCTCGCGTTCGGGATGAATCCCATCTGGACCATGGAGACCACGCTGGCCGAGGTGAACAGTTGGCATGTGGCGTGGGTCGTGGGGCTGGCGGGATTCGTCCTCTGGTCGGTCGATGCGCTGGCCCGGCCCGAGACAGCAGTCCCCCCGAGACGGATCGCAGCTGCGGGTGGCCTTCTGGTCGGTGTCGGCCTGGCGCACCACCTGAGCAGCGTGTTCGTCTCGTTGCCACTGGGAGTGGCGCTGCTGATTGCACTGGCCCGGCGCCGCGCATTGCGCCCGAGCGTGATCGCGATGGGGCTCGGCAGTTGCGCGCTGGCCCTCTCGAGCATCGCGTATGTCTTCTGGCGGGCAGCGCACCCCGCGCTCATGCAATGGCCCGTGCTGAGTCCCGAGACCGCGTGGGAGCATGTTCTGGGCGCGCAGTACCGGGGTTACCTTGGACACTTCGACCCCAGCGAAGTGCAGCGGCGATTCCTCTCGGCCTATGTGTACCCCTGGCTCGGGCCATCGCTTTGGGTGCTGCTCACGCTCCCACTCCTGCGCCCGCGGTCCGCGCCCCGGCTGTGGAGCATTGCGGTGGCGACGAGCGCGCTGCTGCAGACGGCTTACAGTTTTACCTACGGGGTCCCGGACCCGAGTCCGTACTTCCTGCCGTTGCTCGCGCTCGGACTTGCGCTCGCGCCCGCGTGGCTGGCCGAGCGGTTCC
>JANLOU010000631.1:0-3361 GCA_031366735.1 Candidatus Eiseniibacteriota bacterium | reverse complement strand
ATGGGGGGTGTCGACCGGCGGGTGCGTTGCCGCGTCAAGAGCGCCCCGATCGGGGATCGAGCGCATCGCGCAGTCCGTCGCCGAAGAAGTTGAACGACATCACGGTCAGGAAGATCGCCGCCCCGGGCGCGAACAGCATCCACGGGAAGGAGGTCAGCGCGCGTAACGATCGAGCCTGATTCAGCATGTTGCCCCACGATGCGGCAGGTTCCTGCACACCGACGCCAAGGAAGGAAAGGAACACTTCGCCCAGAATGTAACCCGGCACTGCAACGGTCGCGGCCACGATCACGAAGGACATGGTATTGGGCAGGATGTGGCGCACAATGATGCGCAGTCTTCCCGCCCCCATCGCTTCGGCAGCAGCCACATACTCGGCCCGTCGGATGCTGAGCACCATCCCGCGGATGACGCGCGCCAGACTGGCCCAACCGATGAACGCGAGGATCGCGACGATCGCAAGGTACACCTGCTGACTGGGAAGATCCGCGGGGAACACGGCGCGAAGCGCCACGATCAGATATAGCCCGGGAATGCTGAGCAGCAGCTCCGTGCCGCGCATGATGACCGCATCCACCCAGCCGCCGACATAGCCAGCGATGCCCCCGAGCAGCAGTCCGAGCGTGAACGAGATGGCGATGCCGAGCAACCCGACGGTCAGGGAGATCTGCGCCCCGTGCAGGAGACGCGACCACACATCGCGGCCGAACATGTCTCCCCCGAGCAGGTAGACGCGTCCACCGGGTGCGACCCCATAGAGGTGGCGATCCGTTGGCAGCACTCCGAACAAGCGATACGGCGCTCCCTTGACGAAGAAGTGCAACGGCAGAATCTGCGAGTGGTCTTCCGCATACTGCAGCGACGAGGGGTCCGATAGTCGCGTGGCGTACACGAACGGCCCCCCATGGAAGCGCCCGGTCGCATCGACCCAGCGCACCAGTGTCGGCGGGTGGAAGAATCGGTTCCGGTCCATCTCTTCCGGAGCGTAGGGCGACAAGAACGGAGCCAACAGCGCCATGGTGTAGAGCGCCAACAGCAACCACCCCCCCACCACCGCCAGCGTGCTGCGACGGAATTGGCGCTGGAACAACTGCCAGGGCGAGAGCGATGGCAGTGCCTGCTCGTGCGCTGGGATCAGGGTGGCATCAGTCATAGCGGATCCTTGGGTCGGCGACGGCGAGCAACAGGTCCGCGATCAGGTTGCCCAGCACGAGCACGGAGGACGCCATCAGGACGGCGCCCATCACCAGGTACTGGTCCTGTGTCTGGATCGCCTCGAGCGTGATGCTGCCCAGGCCCGGCCACGAGAAGATGTACTCGGCCACGAAGGAGCCCGAGACGAGCGAGCCCAGTGTGAATCCGAACAGCGTGATGAGCGGATTGAGGGCGTTGCGAAGGGCGTGCTTGTAGATGACCTTGGACTCGGGCAGGCCCTTGGCGCGTGCGGTCGTGACATAGTCGAGCCGCAGCACATCGAGCAGATTCCCACGCATCTGGCGCATGCGGCTGGCGAGCGGGACGAGGCCGACGACGAAGGCGGGAAGCGCCAGATGCCGCATCAGGTCGACGAACCTGCCCCACGCGCTCATGTAGTCATGGTCGAGGTCGCGCATGCCGCCGATCGGGAACCAGCCTGTTTTGGCGGCCAGGAACAGCAGCAGCAACCCGGACAGCACCTCGGGCACGGACAGCCAGATGAAGGCCATCAGCGACAGCCCCTTGTCCGTGAGCGAATACTGCCGCACGGCCGCAATCACCCCGAGCGGGATGGCCAGTCCCCAAGTGACGACTGCTGCGGCGGTCGCCAACAACAGGGTATTCGAAAGCCCGGTGCGCAACACGGCGAAGACGGGTTGATGCCGTGAGAACGATTCGCCGAAATCGAAATGCAGGAAGATGTTCTTGAGGTAGATGAAGTACTGCAGGTACCACGGTTGGTCGAGTCCGAAGTTGCGTCGCATCTGCTCGAGCGTCGCGGCGGAGATGGCCGGATTCTCGGCCATCGTGTTGAGGAAGTCCCCCGGCGCCGCCTGCAACAACAGGAAGGTGAGCGCGGAGATCCCGAGGAGCAGTGGGATCGTCTGCAGCAGGCGACGCAGGATGTAGGTCCGCATCAGGCGAGGATCACTTGCCTGGCTTGCGGAAGATGCGGTCGGCGTTCCACAGAATGCGGTGCGGCATCGGACTGGGCTGCACATTGCCGAAGCGACTGCGCACGGGGAGTTTCATCTGCTGGCTGGGCAGCCAGATCAACCAGCATTGATCGTTCACGATCTGCATGACCTCGTGCCAGGTCTGTCGGCGCACCGCCATGTCATGGGTGAGGATGTTCTGCATCATGAGTTGGTCCACGCGAGCTTCTTCGGGGGTCCCGGGCTTGGCCTGCTTGATGTTCCAATAGTGCGTGAGGCCCGAGGACTTCCACACGTTCTGTCCCATTCCGGGATCCGAGGGAACTGCGGAGCCAAGCCCCAACAGCGCCGACTCGTAACTGAAATCGCTCCGAAGCTTGGTGATCATGGTGTTGAAGTCGAGAGGTGAGGGAATCATCTTGACTCCGACCTTGGCGAGATCGTCCTTCACCAGATTGATCATATCCGTGCGGAGCTTGTTATCCCCGTTAGTGATCATCGTGAACTGGACGGGCCGGCCCTTGGCGTCTTCCAGGAATCCATCTCCGTTCGTGTCTTTCATCCCCATGCTGGCGAGCAATCGCTTGGCTTCCTCGGGATTGTAATCGATCCCCTTCGTCTCGGGATCGAACCACTTCTTGTTCCCCGAAGTCATCGTGCTCCAGTTCTTGAATGCGAATCCATAGAACGGCCCACGGATGATCGCCTCACGGTCAACCGCCATGGACATGGCCTGACGGAAGCGCTTGTCACTGAACCACGAGTATTGGGCGGCGGAGACGTAGGGCTCTCCGACCTTGCGACCGTCCTTCGCCTCTTTGGCCCGATTGAGGTTGAACCAGAAGAAGTTGGTGTTGAAAGACGGCCCGACATCGTGGAGCGTGAAACCCTCTTTCGCCTGATTGTCGGTGAAGGCCTTGTAGTCCTCGGGTTTCACATTGTCGAGGCCGTCCAGTTCGCCTGCGTGGAACTTGAGCGCCGCGACGTTCTGATCCTTGGCCACCACGAACACCAACTCGTCCAGATAAGGCAACCGCTGGCCCTTGGCGTCCACCCCGAACCAGTAGGGATTGCGGCTGAGCACGACCTGCTGATCGGGGACGAACGACTTGACCCGGAACGCCCCGCTCGTGACCAGGCTCTCGGGCGGTGTGTCCGTTCCATACGCCGACGCGAACTGCCCTGCCTTGAATGCCGCTTCGAGCATGTGCTTGGGCATGATGTTCACC
>JANLOU010000581.1:0-6862 GCA_031366735.1 Candidatus Eiseniibacteriota bacterium | reverse complement strand
GCACTATCCCATCTGGATCGCCGGGATGATCGGCGCAGTGATGACGGCGTTCTACATGTTCCGGCTCTACATCCTCACTTTCCGTGGCGAGCAGCGTTTCAGCGAGCAGGGTGGGACCGACGCGCATGGTCACGATGCATCTCCGAGCGAGGTGCACGGGCATGCCGTGCATGAATCGCCCGCGGCCATGACCATCCCTCTCGTCATCCTCGCGGTCCTTTCGATCATCGGCGGGTTCGTGGGGCTGCCGTTCCAGGAGGGCGGCCACCTGCTCGACCGATGGTTGCGCCCGGTCCTTGAATCCGCGGGCGATCTGCCGCTCGTGTCGTCCCATCATCTTTCGCATGCGACCGAGTGGGGCCTCATCGGTTTGTCGGTGGCCATCGCTGCATTCGGCATCTTCATGGCTTTCCGCGCCTACCTGCAGCGTCCCAGCCTGGCCACCGCGCTCCAACAGCGGTTCGCTGGATTGCACCACGTGCTGCTTCACAAGTACTGGGTCGACGAATTCTATGACGCCATCGCGGTGACGCCCATCTATCGCCTGTCGCAATGGCTGTGGCGTTTCTTCGACGAGCGAGTCGTGGATGGGATCGTCAATGGTGTCGGGTATACGCTCGAGGGTGGGTCGGCGATCCTTCGTCTCTTCCAGACCGGCTATGTGGGCACCTACGCCCTGTTCATCACGCTCGGCGTGCTGGCGCTGTTCCTTCATCTCCTGAGGTCGTGAGTGCCGATTCCCTGGCTGTCCTTCCTGGTCTTCTTCCCGCTCGCAGCCGCTGCGCTCATCGCGCTCATGCCGCGCACTGCCGAGCGTTCCATTCGCCTGTGGGCCACGATCGCGGCGGCCGCGGAGTTCGTGTTCTCGCTCCCCTTGTGGTGGCGCCTCATTCCGGGGTTGCCGCATTTCCAGTTCGAGGAACGACTGGATTGGATTCCGGCGATCGGCGCCCAGTATCACCTGGGTGTGGATGGCATCAGCGGGTTGCTCGCGCTACTCACCACATTCATGACGTTCATCGCGGTGCTCGGCGCCTGGACTGCCGTGGAGAAGCGCGGGCGTGAGTTCTTCGCGCTCATCCTGGTGCTCGAGGCGGGGATGCTCGGGACATTCTTCTGTCTCGACCTACTGTTGTTCTATGTGTTCTGGGAAGCCATGCTCATCCCGATGTACCTGCTCATCGGGATCTGGGGCGGGAAGCGTCGCGTGTACGCTGCAGTCAAGTTCTTCCTGTACACCATGGCCGGCAGCGTGCTGATGCTGATCGCGATCCTGTCGCTGTATTTCATGCAGAAGAACCTGACCGGCGTCGCCACATTCGACCTGTTGGCGTTCTACCAGATGCCCATCGCGCCCGCGCAACAGTTCTGGTTGTTCCTGGCGTTCGCGTTCGCCTTCGCCATCAAGGTTCCGATGTGGCCCTTGCACACATGGCTACCCGATGCGCATGTCGAAGCTCCCACGGCAGGTTCCGTCATCCTGGCAGCGGTGCTGCTCAAGATGGGGACCTATGGGTTCCTGCGCTTTGCGATGCCCTTGTTCCCCAATGCGCTCCAGGTGTGCGGCCCCTGGATCGCGTGGATCGCCATCATTGGGATCATTTACGGCGCGCTTGTGGCGATGGTGCAGACCGATATCAAGAAGCTGGTGGCGTACTCCTCGGTGAGTCACATGGGCTTCTGCATGCTGGGACTCATGGCGATGAATCCCCAGGGATTCGCGGGCTCGATGATGACCATGCTCAACCACGGCATTTCGACCGGGGCGCTGTTCCTTCTGGTCGGCGTCATCTACGAGCGGCGCCATACCCGGGCCATCGCCGACTTCGGCGGCCTGTGGAAGGTGATTCCCGTGTTCTCGGTGATCTTCCTCGTCGTCACGCTGTCGTCGATCGGACTGCCGGCGACGAACGGATTCATCGGCGAGTTCCTCGTGCTGCTGGGTGCATCACGCCACAACATGGCTTGGGCGGTTGTCGCGGCGCTTGGAGTGATCCTCTCGGCGTGCTACATGCTGTGGATGTTCCAACGCGTGGTGTTCGGCCCGATCACGCACGAGGAGAACCGCAAGCTCGCCGACCTCTCACTTCGTGAGCGACTTGTCTTCGTGCCGCTGTTGCTGCTGATCTTCTGGATGGGCGTTGCGCCGCAGCCCTTCCTCGATCGCTGCCAACCCGCACTCGATCGCACGCTCCAACTCACCAACGACCGAGCCGCTGCTGCCGGACGGATGGTGGGACAGCACCCGTCCGGCGTGGCGCCAGCCACCGCGAACCTCACGGGAGGTCGCCAGTGAACCTCGTCCCGCAGCCATCCTTCCTGCCGGTCGACTGGTGGGCCCTGGGAGCGGTGATCGCGCTCACGCTGGGTTGTCTGATCCTGCTCTTGCTCGAGTTCCTACCCGCCCGTGAGAAGGGGAACCGTGGCGGCATCGTCTCGCTCCTGACCTTGGCTCTCGCGGGGTACAGCGTGTTCCGCGTGGCGGGGGACAAGCGCGCACTGTTCGAGGGCATGTTCGTGCACGATCCGCTGACCGTGTTCTTCACGCTGTTGTTCTGCGCGGTGGGTGCGGTGTCGGTGCTGATCTCGTGGGACTATGTGAAGCGCACCCACATCAACCAGGCCGAGTACTACGCGCTGCTGTTGTCCGCCGTGCTCGGCATGGTGATCATGGCAGCATCGAATGACCTCATCACCATCTTCCTCGGCTTGGAGCTCATGTCGCTCTCGCTGTATGTGATGGTGGGTTTTCGGCGCGCGCGGTTGGAGTCCAGCGAGGCGGCGCTCAAGTACTTCCTGCTGGGGGCCTTCGCCTCGGGCTTCCTGTTGTACGGCATCGCGCTGCTGTACGGCGCGACCGGGACCACGAATCTTGCCCGCATGGGGGCGTTCCTGGGTGACACCACGCTCATCGACAATCCGCTCCTCTTGATCGGCTCGTTGCTGGTGTTCGCCGGATTCGCGTTCAAGGTTGCCGCCGTCCCGTTCCACATGTGGACCCCCGATGCCTACGAGGGTGCACCCACCTCGGTGACTGGCTTCATGTCGGCGGGCGCAAAGGCCGCGGGGTTCGCGGCTCTATTGCGCGTTTTGTTGCGAGCCCTCGGTCCGATCGAGGCGCAGTGGGGCGACCTGATCGCGGTCGTGGCATTCCTGACCATGACGGTGGGCAATGTCACGGCGTTGCTGCAGAACAACCTCAAGCGCATGCTCGCCTATTCGAGCATCGCGCATGCCGGCTACATCCTGGTGGCGGTGGCCGCTGGAGGTCCGGACGGTGCTGCTTCCGCAGTGTTCTATCTGGCGGTGTACTCGTTCATGAACCTGGGCGCGTTCGCGGTGCTCACCATGCTGGGACAGGGACGCGATGAACGCGTACTGGTTTCCGACTTGGCGGGGCTTGGCTTCCGCCAGCCGCTGTTGGGCGTGGCGCTCACGGTGTTCATGCTCTCGCTGGGCGGCATCCCGCCGACTTCGGGCTTCATGGGCAAGATCTATGTGTTCAGCGCCGCGGTGAAACACCCCGAACTCCTGTGGCTGGTGATCGCCGGCGTGCTCAACAGCGTCGTCTCGGTCTATTACTACCTGCGGGTCACCGTCGCGCTGTACATGCGCGAACCCGAGGGCGAGCCGGTCGCGATCAGTTGGGGCGCGCCGGCGGTCATCGCACTGGTGCTGACGCTTGCGGCCACGCTCTATCTGGGGCTCGTCCCCCAGGAGCTCTGGGTGTTGGCTCAGCGCAGCGTCGCCGGCCTGCTCTAGGCCGGATCGGCAGTCTCCGGTAGTCGCAGCACGAGGGCATCGGCTCGATCGCCCGCAGCGAGGCGTTCGATTCCGGCCGCGATCACGACGAGCGCGTGCGCCTGCGACTGCGGCGTGAGGTGCCCGGAGATCTGGGCGCCCGCCGGCGTCGCCCACAGGCGATCATCCCGCCACTCCAGACGGCAGCGCACGAAGTCGACGCGACCGGCACGGGACTCGATCGATTCGGTCACGCGGATCGGAACACGGGGCCGGTCGAGTTGCGCAAAGCCAGCCAGCCGTCGTAACGCGGGACGCACGAGCGCCTCGAAGACGCACGCGACCGAGGCCGGATTGCCGGGCAGCCCGAAGAAGAGTCGGCCCTGCGGTTTTCCGAATGCCTGAGGGCGGCCGGGACGCATGGCGACACGCCACAGTTCGATCTCCTCGAAATGTGCGAGCGCCTGCTTGACGGGGTCATGGTCCCCTGCCGACACGCCGCCGATCGTGAGCACCACATCGGCCACGGCAAGCGTTTCGCGGATCCGGGCGCCGACCCGGGCGGCGTCGTCCGGCAGTCGCTCCGCCACCACGACAAGCGCCCCGGCCTGCTCGCAGAGCAGGCTCAGCATGGGCAGATTGCTGTCGCGGATGGTGCCGGGTCGGAGCGACTCGTCCAGCTCGAGGAGTTCGTCGCCCGTGCTGAGCACCGCCACGCGGGGACGCGGCGAGATGAGTAACTGCGCGAATCCCAGTGATCCGAGCAATGCCAGGTCGTGCGCCGACAACTCGTGCCCCGCCTCCAATACCCGGGCGCCGGCCGTCATGTCGGCTCCCGCGGCACGGATGTTCTCCATCGCGGTGGTCGGGCGTCGGAATACCACCCGCTCGGGGTGCACGCCCAGTGCGCTGCGTTCGCAGTCCTCGAAGGGGACCACGGAATCCGCTCCGTCCGGGACTTCAGCGCCGGTCATGATGCGGACGGCCTCCCCCGCGCTCAGAGCGCGCGACGAAGTGCTACCCGCGGGGAGGGCCTCGTGAACAGGCAGCGTCACGCGTGTGTCGTCGCTCGCGCCCATGAGGTCGGCCGCGCGGACCGCGAACCCGTCCATCGCCGAGTTGCGAAAGGGCGGGAGCGCATGCGGTGCCTGGAGCGTGCGGCGCAGCGCGCGCCCCTGCGCGAGCACCAGGGGTTCCGTCACCGCGGCCAGCGGCGTGACCGCATCGAGCACATGCGCGCGCGCCTGCGCGTAACTCAGCTGGCGCGGCGCGGGCGTGCTCATCGGATGGTGCGGCTCGAAGTTTCGCCGGTGGGCACGCGCCGACGCTTCGCCGCGGCGGTCTCGCTCGGGCGTGACCATTCGCCGCTGCGACCGCCGCGCTTCTCCCACAGGGCCACATCCGTGAGCTCGAGAGTACGGTCCACCGCCTTCAGCATGTCGATCAGTGCGAGTCCGGCGATCGCAACCGCAGTGAGCGCTTCCATCTCGACGCCCGTCCGGCCGCGCGTGCGCACGCGCGCCTCGATCGTGACCGCGGCGGGGCGCCCTTCGAATCCGAATTGGATGTCCACCCCTTCGAGCAGGAGCGGGTGGGCGAGCGGGATCAACTCGCCCGTCCGCTTCGCGGCCAGCACGCCAGCCAGATGGGCGGTGGTGAGGACATCGCCCTTGGGTGCCCGCTCGTCGCGCAGCAGCCGCAGTGTCGCGGGGCGCATGCGCACCCGGCCGCGCGCCATGGCCTCGCGGGCGGTCACTTCCTTGGGGGAGACATCGACCATGCGAACCCGGCCGCGAGCATCCAGATGGGAGAGGCGCTTCATGAGACGGCAGGATAGGAACCCCTGGCGTGGGGGTCAATCCCGGCTGGTGTCCGCGTTGACACTCCATCGGCTGCCCCATAGTCTTCGCGCCCAGCGCGTCAGTTCGCGCAACCCACCATGTCACCACACCGCCGACTCCCCATCTCAGCCCGCCACGCGTTCGCTCTTGCGTTCGACCTTGGTGTGCGCCGGGATGCGCTCCACTCGTTGGTCGTGCCCTTGTTGTTGCAGACGCCCTGGTTCCTTGCGCAGGCCATGTTGCCGTCGCTTGAGGAAAGTCGCGACCGGTTGACGCAGGTCACACTGCTCAAGGCGGTGGTGCTCGTGGGGCAGAGTCTGAGTTGGTTGCTGGTCTCGGCGATGCTGCGATTCCGCGCGCGTTCGGTGTTCAATACGCAGGAAGGACATCACCCGGCGTCGGTGTTGGAATGCTATCGACAGGGATTGACGCGCGTGCCGGCATTGTTCGTGACCGAGTTCCTGCGCAATGTGAGTTTCTGGGTGAGCGGTCTCTTCCTCATCTTCCCGGTGCTCTACACCAGCTTCAAGCTGAGCATGGCCACCGAAGCGGTCGTGCTCCGCGATGGCGGCCCGTTCGCCTCCTTCGGCCGCTCGTTCCACCTCACCGAGGCTCGCTTCGAACGGTGGCTCGAGATGATCGTGATCTCCGTCGTCATCGTGCTGGGGATCTGCTTCTTCGCTCCGCTGCTCTATCTCGCCGCGCCCGCTCCCGGTTGGGAAGCGTATGTGATGGGTGCGCTGTTCGTGGTGATCGCGGTCCTGCCGGTGATCCAGTACGCATGGACCTTCTTCTACCTCCGGCTTGAGGAGGTCGACCTCCCCGTGGTCGAGGTGGGCCCGAACTACGCTTCGCTCGTGCAACCGGCGAATGTGGTGCGCGGTCCATGGGCGGGGGCGAGCGGCGGCCGGCCGGATCTTCGTCTGGTCGAAGGGGAGCCCCAGCCTGGGCAGGGGGACGAGCCGGCCCCGAAGGGTTGATCGCGGGCTTGTCGCACCCGGACCTGTGTGCCATATTGAAACGGTCAAGCTCGTGCGCAGGTCGGATGTCCGACGGGCCACGAGCGCGTAACCGTCTCGAACTGGAACGAGGTCGACCCTGACAGGTCATCGTACCGAGTCGCAGGCCGCCAAGCCCACTCCCGAGCGGGGTCCGCGAGCTGGCCATTCCGCCGAGCTCGTGTTGAGCCCGATCGTGGGCGCAGGCCAGCGCATGCAGCGACTCCTGAAGCTCGTGGCACGCGTCGCACCCACCGATAGCGCGGTGCTGTTGTTGGGGGA
>JANLOU010000560.1:0-6472 GCA_031366735.1 Candidatus Eiseniibacteriota bacterium | reverse complement strand
CCATCGCCACCTCGAGCTGCCCCGGGCGAGCGGTCACGGCCTGCGTCGACAGCCGCTCGCGCACCAATCCCACCAGCACCCAGCGTGCCGGAGTGTCGCCCGTGCGCACCACCAGCGCGCGACTCTGCTGCCGGGCCGCCTTCACCAGCGTGCCATCCGCGACAGGCATGCCGATCGCGACCGCGATGGGTTCGCCCATCGAGCCCTCGGGACGGAATAACAATCGCCCCTCGTCATCGATCCCGGTCAGATGACCGGTCACCGCCTCGGCGCTGGCGTGCTTCCAGGTGGGCACATCGGACTCGGTGACGAGTGTGGGCTGAGGAACCGGCAGGTTGCGGTCGTCGGGCATGACGGGGGTCTCCTTCAGCGCGTGCCGGTGTGGTGCGGCCGCGCGGTGACGCCTCGAGCGCAGTTTCAGGATCGATGCCGCGTCATCCTACCCCTCGTTCGCGAAGCATGTCCACGGTTGCCCGCCTCGGCCGCACGCGCAGCCTGGCCGGGATGACGCGCAAGCGCTGCTCGTGGCAGACTGCGCGCTGAGTACGACCCTGTTCAAGGAGGAACACATGGCGCAAGGCTCCCGCATCCCGTTCTCTGGCGTGCTGCTCATCGTGCTCGGCGGATTGTTCCTTGCCGACCAGATGGGAGCGCTCTCGTTCCAGCACACCTTCCGGCAGTGGTGGCCGGCGATCATGGTGTTGGCGGGATTGCTCAACCTCATCGAGAAGCCCTCCACGCCGCTCGGGCCGCTCGTCCTGATCACGGTCGGCATCGCCCTGCTGCTCTCGAATCTTGGCTATGTGAAGTTCTCGAGCGTGTGGAAGCTGTGGCCGATCGTGTTGATCGGCGTGGGGCTCAACATCCTGTTCTCCCAGGGCAAGGGAAAGGCATAGCCGGAGACCCACCGCGCACGGCCGCGTTGAGCGTGCCTCCCCGTTAGAACACCATGCTCACCTGCACCGAGCCATTCCGCCTTGCCGCCGGCACCAGATGTGGCACCAGATCGCCATTGCTGTCGTAGTCCAGATAGCCACTGGTCTCGTAGCGCCGGTCGAGCACATTGTTCAAGCGCAGCGTCACGCCGATGTTGCTGCCGCCCACATGACGCGTGCCGCCGGCGATCAGGTCGAGCACCGTGCGGGGCGCGATGCTGTTGGCCTCGGTCTCGGTGTTGTCCACATAGATGCGGCCCGTGTACTGGACCGCCGCGCCCAGCTCCAGCGCATTCCATACCACGCGCCCCGACGCGTTCGCCATGCTCGCGGGAAAGAATCCGAGCGCCTTGCCGTCGTAGGAAACCTCGTCGGCGGCGGTGGGACCGTACTGCTCGCGGTATTTCACGAAATGTTGTTCGAGCAGCGTGGCATTGGCGGTCCATTCCGTTGCGAGCGCGCCCAACGAAGGTGTGGCGCGCGCGCTCAACTCGACGCCTTGGTGAAGGGAACGCGCGGCGTTGCCCAGGATCGAATAGCCCAGGTCGGTGTTGAACTGGCCTGCGTAGACCAGTTCGTCTCGAAAATCCATGCGGAAGATATTTGCACTCACATTGGCGGTCGCGCCCTTCCATCCGCCGCCCAGCTCCACATGGCTCACATGCTCGGGCCGGATGAGCGGGTCCTCGTACACGCCCGCCGCCACATCCACGCGCCGGTAGAGCGGCAGGCTGCCCACGCCTTCGGCGTCGTACAGGTCGCGGAAGGCGGGCTCGCGGCTGGCGTATGCGTAGCTTGCGAAGGCGCTCCATGCGGGTCGCGGAGCCCACGACACGCCCAGGCGCGGCAACGCGAAGTCATACGATTGGTCGAAGGCGATGCCGTCGTAGCGATCCCCCCGCATGGCGTAGTTCTGGTGGCGCCAGGCCAGGTCGCCGGTCACGCGCAAACTGGACGAGGCGTCGAACTCCTCGCGCACGAACAGCCCTGCAGATAGCGTGCGCGGATGGTAGTCGTAGTAGTTCGCGGCGGGCGCGAAATCCGGTCCCGCCCCCACCGCCGACAACAACGAGCCCACATGTCGCCCGTCGTGCAGACGCAACTCTCCGCCCAGCGTGAGCGTGCCGCGCGCATGCGTCAGCGCCATACGCGGAACCCAGCCGTAATGACGATTGGTCACCTCACGCCGGCGCACCAGGTCGAAGCGCTCGACGGTCGCGCGACCCTGTGCGTCGCGGACGAAGTAGCCCGAGTCATTGCGTGCGTAGTAATCGCGTGCGAAGCGCGTGGTATCGAGCGTGGCCCAGGGCGAAAGGCGGTACTCCGCCAGCGAACGACCGGCACGCTGCTCGTCGTAGTAGCCCCGCCCGTCGAACCAGAAGAATGTCTGGGTCAACGCCAACCCCTCGCGAGGCGCCCAGGCGTGGATCAGCTCGTAGTGGGGCTCGAAGAAGTGGTCGCGCTCACCCGAGAAGGTGATGGGGTTGAAGCGGCGGTCGCGGTCGGCATTGCCCGTGAGCCCGCCCTCGAGTGTGGTGCGCGGCACACCCAGATAGGCCAAGTGGGTCTCCTCGGGGCCACCGTAGAAGTTCACGCGCAAGGACTGGCTTGCCGTGGCGCGCCGCGCCGCAAATGTATAAGCCCATAGCCGCGAGTCGGACTGGTCACGATAGCCATTCGTCTCGATCCGCGAATAGCGTCCGTACAGGTTCCAAGCATTGGCCAACAACCCGGAGTTGCCCTCGACCATCAGGCGCCGCGACGCGTACGAGCCGGCCATCACGGTGGCAGCCAAGCGCGGCGCCTCGGTGAACGGCGAAGTCTCCACGCTCACCGCGCCGCCCAGCGCCGCCGCGCCGTAGAGCGCAGGCCCCACGCCGCGCTGCAACTGGATCTCGCTCGCCGAAGCCGACAAGTCAGGATGGTCGATCCAGTACACCTCGTGCGACTCGGGATCGTTCAGTGGCACGCCGTTCACCAACACGCTGATGCGGCGCTGGGGGAAACCGCGGATCGAAAGGTACGAGTAGCCGATCCCGTTACCCGCATCCGAGTACGCGTACACGCCGGGCAGTCCCGCCAACAACATTGGCGTGTCCTGACCGGTATTGCGGCGCTGTAGTTCGCCGCGGGACAGCCGCGTGACCGCGACGGGCGCACGGTCGTACACGCGCGCCGTGCTGATTTCTATGCCTTGCACAGGGACAATGGCGGCGAGCGTATCGGGCGATGTGGGCTCGGCCGCGGAGGCCGAGGTGCACGCTGAGGCCAGCCGGGCCGCGAGCAGGAGCAAAGCCAAGCGCATCACACAGACTCCTTGCGAAGGAATGCGCGGCACGCCGCCCAGGTGAGACCCGAGGCAGCGAGACCCGCGTAGATGGGTTCGAGGTGGAAGGGGTAGGCGTGGGTAGCGGACCACTGGGGCCAGAGCACCCATGTGAGCGAAACCGCAGCGGGGACCAGCATCAGCGCCATCACTCCGCGCGGGGCGTGGCGCTCGCGACCGAGGATCGCGAGGGTCACCGGCAACAACATCGTGGGCGTGATGATGCTGCCCAGATCGTGCCACAGCCCGATGACGCTCTGGCGTGCCAGAGCGAGGGCCGTGGCGAATGCGGTGGCGAGCCACAATCCGTAACGCGACCACTGCGGCAGCTTCGAATCGTCGCCGCCCTTCCAACGCCAGATCAGATCGCGGCCCACGGTGGTGGCCGCGATGAATGCGTACGAGTCGATCGTGCTCATGACCGTGGCGATCATGCCCAGATAGAACATGCCGAGCGCGCCCTGCGGCAGCGTGATGCGCGCCAGTTCCGGGAACGCGAAGACCGGATCCTTGAGCGTGGGCAACAAAGCGCGCGCGTACAGGCCCGTCGTGGTGGTCATGAAATCGAACACCACCCAGAACGCAATGCTCCAGAGCACGCCGCGCTGCGCCACTTGTGGATCGCGCGCCGCGTACGCGCGCTGCCAGAAGCCCGGGTCCACCAAGGTCGAGAGCGCGATGAAATACCAGACGAAGATGGCCGCGGGGCTGTTGCCACCGTGCCATTGGAACATCGCAGGCGGCACCCGCGCGGTGAGGAACCCGAGACCGCCGTGCTGCGCGAACAGGAATCCGAGCATGATCGCGAACCCGCCGTACATGAGCAGGAACTGGATCTGGTCGGTGAACACCACCGACCTCAGGCCGCCGCGGTCCACATAGAACACGCTCAACACCGCTGCGCCGATCACACACGGGATCAGCGCCCAGCCCGTCATGGCGGCGAACAGAGTGCCGAGCATGAGCACATAGGCGGCGGGCGCCGACTGCACGAACACCGCGACCGCGCCCACCGTGGCGGGGCCGCGGCCATAAGCCCGCGCGAGCAGGTCGGGCAGTGTGTACAGCCGCGCTTCGCGTGCGCGCTTGGCAAAGAACCACGCGAACAGCAGCGCGCCGATATAGTAGGGGACGCCGAACACGATCCAGTTGGCGAGACCGTAGCGGTAGGAGTATTCGCCCACACCGAGGATGCCGCCGTACCAGGTGGCGACCAGCGTGGCAACGAACGCGGGCAGCGTCACGCGGCGGCCCGCGACGAAGTAGTCGTCCGTGCTGCTGCGCGTGCCCAGCAGGCGCAGCCAGACACCGGCGAGCAAGGCAAAATACAGAACGATGAGCGCCCAATCGACTGGGCTCTTACTGAACATGACGCGACGCCTTCCGGGCGAGCCGCTCGACGCTTGGACCCACATATGCAGGAGGGCCCATAACGCAGAACGCCGCCCGCGAAGGGACGGCGTGGAAGGCGATGGTCAGCGATTGCGCTGGTCGTCTTCGCCGTTTCCCTACGCTGGTGTGAACCAGTTCAGGTTCGACGGGTGTGATCTCAGGTCTGCGCCAACGGCGCTGACCACCCCGAACGGACGAGTCCGCGGAATATTGCGGACGAGCGGCACCTTGCCACGCGTGCAGCGACTGCGCAAACACGGCAAAGCCCCGTGTCTCGCACACGGAGCTTGCCGGACGCAGACGGAACCGGACTGGAGCCGTCGGAGCAGGTTGACCGGACTCCCCCCAAGGTGACCGGACCCTGTCTCCACTCTTACTACGCGGCCACTGCCCGAGCGGATGAGGTGGAAGCTGCTCAGTGCGGCAGGGTCTGCTTCCGGCCGAGCACGAGGTACACCCGGCCTCGGCCGCCGCCGCTGTTTGGCTGACCGATGGCCAGGTCGGCAAGGCCGTCGCCATTGAAGTCGCCGATGCCGGCGACTTCGCTGCCGAACTCCGAGTCGGTCTCGCCCGAGAATACGCGCCACACACCGGGGTGGTCGAGATGGCCGCGGTGGCCGAGCAGCACCGTGACCACACCCGAGCGCAGAAGTTTCGGGGAGGCGGAATAGGCGGGCGCGGACACGACGAAATCGGGTACCCCGTCGCCATTCACATCACCGAGCCTTGCCATCCTGGAACTGAAGCCAGCGCCGCTGCCGTAGGGGAAGCCAGACCACGCCGGGGGCGCGAGCGGCCCGTGCGGTCCACCGCGGTAGAGATACGCTCGGCCGTCAAGCACTTCGGAGCCGCTATGGCCCGAATGGCCGACAAGGAAGTCGGCGAAACCGTCGCCGTCCACATCGCCGACGCCCACGACGCTACGCCCGAAACCCGAATGGCTCCGATCTCCAACCGCCGACCACGTCGGTTTCGACGGTGGACCGTTGGGACCGCCCGGATAGAAGTCCACGCGTCCTGCGCTTGGCTCGCGGCCGTCCGCACTCTCGGCACCCAGCACGATGTCGTCGTAGCGGTCGCCGTTGACATCGCCGACGCTCTCCGTCTGCCAACCCAATCGCGTGCCGGATTGTCCTCCGCGTGCGGTCCATGCCGGGCTCGCGGAAAGCCCGCCGGCCTGACCCAGATAGAGGAAGGCTGCGCCCTCCTCGGGGAACCGGCCTGAATAGAACGGCGAGACGATGAGCACGTCCGGGTGGCCATCGCCGTTCACATCCCCAAGCGTTGAGAGGTTGTCGGCATCACCGAACCCCGCATAGGGCTGGTCACCAATCACGCGCCAGGCCGCGACCGTGTCGAATCCGGCGGGACAGCTCAGGTACAGCGCCACGGTATTCACATTCCGGTGATCCGTCGGTCGGTAGAAGTATTCCCCGATGAGCAACTCGACGCGGCCGTCGCCGTTGACGTCCGGGTAGCTGGCGACTGCGCGTGGGAACAGACTGTGGCGTCCCTGCCCATAAAGCGTCTGCACCGGCAGCCCGAATCTTCCGCCGCGCGAGCCAAGATAGAGTTCAAGGATACCTTGACTGTTCTCGGTGCGCGTCGCCCACACGCGCGCGAACATGACGTCATCACAGCCGTCGCCGTTGACATCGCCGACACCGTTGATGAGCCACCCCAGCTGATCCCCCGACTGCCCCTCCAGGCTGTCGCTCATAACCATCGCGTCCGTCACGAGCTCGCCCGGCAACTGTGCCGGCGAGCGGTAACGCGTGTCGCTTGGCTGGAACCATAGCCACCAGGCCGCGCTGGCCGC
>JANLOU010000496.1:0-1677 GCA_031366735.1 Candidatus Eiseniibacteriota bacterium | reverse complement strand
ACCTGCGCGCGTGGCACGAGCGAAGCGAACATCGAACGCGACAAAGCCTGTGTGCCGCCCTGGAACATCGCGACCATCGCGGCCAGCACCCAGAACTGCCACGCATGGTGCAGGAAGTACGCATACATCGTGATGCACACATAGCCGGCCAGCCCCAACAACACGGCGCGCTTGGGCCCGAGCGGCTTGGCGAGCCACCCGAATGCCAGACTTGCGGGCGCCGCCAGCAGCTGCACCATGAGCAGCGAGCCGATCAGGTTCGCGCGGCTGAAGCCCAACTCGGCGCCGTAGATGGTGGCCATCTTGATGATGGTGCCGATGCCGTCGGAGTAGAGCCAGAACGCGATCAGGAATCGCAACAGGTCGCGCCGCGCCCGGATCTGCGCGAGGGTCGCGCCCAACTGGCGGAACACGGCGCCGGCCAGTTGCGGCAGCGGCGTTGGCGCGCCTTCGCGCTGCGGCTCGGGTACATCGCGCAACAGCGGGATCGAGAACGCCAACCACCACGCTGCCACGCTCGCGAAGGCGACGCGCGTGGCCTCGCCCACATCCGCGAGCCCGAATCGCGTGGGCCACAGGATTAGCGCCACATGCACTGCGAGCAGCAGCCCACCGCCCAGATATCCCCATGCGAAGCCGCGCGAGGACACGCTGTGCATCTCCTCGGGCGTGGCCACGCTGGGCAGCAGCGAGTCGTACAACACATTGCCAGTGGCGAACGCGTTGAACGCCACGCCGAACGCCACGAGCACCAGTCCCCAAGTGGCGCCCAGCGGCAACGCCAGCGCCAGCGTGCCCAGTGCGCCGATGCCGACACACACGCCCAACATGCGCTTGCGCGCCCCGATTCGGTCGGCCAGCGCTCCGACGATGGGCGAGAGCACCGCCGTCACCGCCAGCGCGGCCGCACTCGCGTAGCCCCACAGCGCGGTCGCCTCGTGCGCGGGCATGTTCTTGGCTGCCATGCTGGCGAAGAATGGCGGCAGGATCGCCGCCACCACACTGGTGGCGAACGCCGAGTTGGCCCAGTCGTACAGGCACCACGCGCGCTGGGCCTTGAGTGCGGATGCGCTCGGCATGTCGGGCTCCCTGGGTCGAGGCCATGCGTTACGGCGACGGTGCGCGCTGGCGGGCACCGTGCCATACCTCGGCGTGGGGCGAAAGGGGTGCGGCCCGGAACGCCGCTCGCCCCCGTCCCCGGCCTTCGCTACTATCCCGGCAGTCACCCGCAGTCCACAGCGAGAGGCAAGTTGGGGAGGCAGCATGGACCACGCACGGCTGACCACACCATGGGTGCGCGAGAACGGCGCGCTTCGTCCGGCAAGTTGGGAAGAGGCGCTCACCCAAGCGGCTGCTGGCTTCGAGCGCGCCCGCGCCCGCGGGCCGCAGGCGTTCGGGCTGTTCAGTTGCTCCAAGGCAACGAACGAGATGAACTTCGCGGCGTCGAAGTTCGCGCGTCAGGTGATGCGCACCAACAATATCGATTCTTGCAACCGAACTTGACACGCGCCCAGCGTCGTCGGTCTGGCGACAGTGTTCGGTGCCGGTGGCGGCACCAGTTCGTATCAGGAGATCGAGGAGACGGACCTCATCATCCTGTGGGGTTCGAATGCGCGTGAGGCGCACCCGATCTTCTTCCACCATGTCCTGAAGGGTCTCCACCGTGGCGCCCGGTTG
>JANLOU010000483.1:0-3366 GCA_031366735.1 Candidatus Eiseniibacteriota bacterium | reverse complement strand
GGCGGTGGCGTGCAGGATGGCGATGCGCGGGCCAGCGCCCTTTGCCAAGGTTTCGACGGCGACGACGCCCCCACCTTCGGCCGGGAACAACACCTCGTGGTCCCCTGCCGCAAGCGCGCGCAACCGCCGTCGCCACCATGCCCGTTGGGCACGCAGGCGCGCGCGCCAGTTGGCGTTGACGCGCGGCAGGAGCAGACGGGGGATGCGCGGGATGCGTGGGATCCGGACCATGTCCTCTTCTCTACGGCTCAACCACCGATCGCGTTGCGATGATGCGTCAGGCGGAGCCCCTCGGGGTCCCGATCCATGGCCACGACATCGATGCGCACGCGGTCACAACCGCGCTGCATCAGCGCATGCGCCGCGCGCACGAGCCGCTCCTGTTTGTGGCGATCCACGCTCGCGGCCGCGCCGCCGAAATCGCGGTGCGATCGCACCCGCACTTCGACGATCACACGCACCGGACCATCGTCCGCCACCAGGTCCACCTCGACGCCGCCCAGACGCAGATTCCGCGCGATGACTTGATACCCTATTAACTCCAGATAAGCTGCTGCGAGCGCCTCTGCGGCGCGTCCACGATCCTGCGGTGCTGCCATCGGACCCGCTCCTTCTCGGGGGCGAGTACACCCGGCACAGTAGCGGAAAACGCAGGTCCGGGTCGGCCATGTCAGAACAGCGGCAACTCCATCTCGCGCACTGGCGCGAACGAGAAGCGATGCGCCGGGCAGGGACCGTGCGCGAGGATGGCGGCCATGTGCTCGGCCGAGCCGTAGCCCTTGTGCTGCGCGAACCCGTAGGCGGGCCAGACCCGGTCGAGCCGCGTCATGATCCGGTCGCGCACGACCTTGGCCAGCACCGAAGCTGCCGCGATCGACAAGCAGGTGGCATCGCCCTTCACCACGGCGCGTTGCTCGCTCTGCAACTCGGCCACCGTCTCGTGGCCATCGATCAACACCAGGTCGGGCGTGAGTCGCAGCCGACGCACAGCCTTGGCCATGGCGCCGTGCGTGGCCATGCGGATATTGACGCGATCGATGGTGCGTGGCCCGACCACGGCCCAAGCAAAAGCCCGGGCCCCTTGCAGGACCCGGGCGTAGGCAGCTTCCCGAGCGGCGGCGGACATCTGCTTGCTGTCGTCCAACCCTTCCCACTCGTGCGACAGATCGAGCACGACCGCGGCTGCGACCACCGGGCCGGCCAGTGGCCCGCGCCCTGCTTCATCCACTCCCGCGACCACGGTGCACTCGCCCACCATGCGGGCTTCCTCGCGCGCCAGATGTCGCCAGCGCGACAGGCTCACTTCTTCTTCGAAGTGCCCGGAGCGACGACATCCTTCAGACGCGCCGACTTGCCCGTCTTGTCACGCAGGAAGAACAGCTTGGCGCGACGCACCTTCTTCTGCTCGTTCGCGATCACATTGATGGCGCCGATCGACGGCGAGTGGAGCGGCCAGGTGCGCTCGACCCCGATGCCCTCGCTCATCTTGCGCACGGTGAAGGTCTTGCGCATGCCGGAACCGCGCACATTGGTGACGAGCCCGCGGAACTTCTGCAGACGCTCTTTGTCACCCTCGATCACGCGTACGCTCACTTCGACGGTATAGCCGGAGCGAAGGTCCGGGCGATCGGTCTTGATCTGGGTGTTCTCCATCTTTTCGATGAGGCCCATGGCGGGCTCCTTTCTGAGTCTGGATGCCCGTGCGGACGGGCCTGCTGAAGCGCGCGACAGTATAGGGGAACGGGGCGACCGAGGCCAAGTCGGGCGGAGTGAGGTTGGCCTGTGCTGGGGCGCTCGGCTGCGCGTGGCAGGCGCGCCGGTTGAGCTAGCTCGGAGTCCGCAAGTATGAGCGGTACAACTGTTTGAGCCAGCCATACGTGTAATTGCGACTCGGCATGGAGCGGAATCCGCCGCCTGGCGGGATGGTCTCGTCGTCGAGGCGTTGGATCCACCAACGAGTCGAATCCGGCGCTCCGTGGCCGGGAAGGATCTGCGCAGAGTCGCCACGGACCAGGTAGAAGAACAGGAAGCCGGTGATCTCGTACACGCTGCCATCGCCCGGTTCCGCGCGCAGACTCATGGTCGTGCGGATGGTCTTGTGGAATCGGGGGTTGCGACCCGGCCTGGCGTCTGGAACGGCGAACAGGTTCCTGTCGAAGAAGAGATCAACGCGCTGAAGTGGCGTCACCGACGGGGTCCCGTGCAGCATCGCGTAGTTGCTGGCGGCCTCATCCCTCTGCAGCCAGAGCGGGTCCGACAGACCCGCGCTGTCCCCAACCGCGAAGTAAAAGCGATAGTCCTCGGTGAACAGCGAATCAAGCCGCGTGGGATTGCGGTTGCTCATGCCATGCTCGTACAGCCGCACGATGCCGGCCGGACTCATATCGAGCGGGGCGATCGCGGCGGGCGCAGCGGGCGAGTTCCTGCCGCAGCCGGCGAGGACGGGGAGCAGCGCCAAGGTGGACAACAGAGCGCGGATTGCACGGTTCATCGAGTTCTGACCTCCGAAGCATTGAGGATAGCACGCAGCACAGCCAACATCCCGGCCCTTCGCGTCTGAGTCTGGATGCCCGTGCGGACGGGCCTGCTCAAGCGCGCGACAGTATTGGAGAACGGTAGGCGGGAGGCGAATCGCTCGCGGAAGTCGATCCGCGCGCAGGTAGGTGCGGTACAGTAGGTTGAAGCTGCCGCTCGCGTTGTCCCTATGCTGAGCAGCCTAAAGGTTGCAGTTGTTCCAGAGTCGAGCGAACCGCGTTCGCGATCTGCTCACGAAGCAGGAAGTCCTCCGGCAGGGTTCAGCACGGGCGTGGCTCGGCGATAGCGCTCCCGCGCGAGCCCCGACAGCGCGAATCGCACCCGATCCTCGAGCGATGCATCGGGCATCGCATCGCACATCGCCGCGCCCCGCTTCGCTTCGTCCACGCGGAGTCCCAACTGGCGCAGCCACGGGATCACTTCGTCGCGGCGCGCGCGCTGTTCGACCTGCGCCGGGGCAGGTTCGATATGCGTTTTGGTCCGGGCTCGCGCCGCCACACCGTGCGCCGCACTTCTGCTGGCACATGGCGACCCTTCGCGGCGCTGTGTTGCGAGCGCGGCCTCGCGCTGGCCGCGAACACGCGCTTCTCGAGTCGCTCGACCAGCGTCGCCAGGCCACGCTTGACCACCTCGGCGATGTCCCCGGATGGCACCGCGTGCCCGAGCAGTGCCTGCGCGTAGCGGAGCAGGTCGTGCGCCGACTGATCGAGCGTGAAGCGCACATCGAATCGCCCGGGTGAGAGGGGCGCGACTGTCGGGCGCGGAGACGACGCAGATTCAACATGCCCCGGGGCATGTTGCATAGCGAGTGCAACGACTGGCTCCGGCGCC
>JANLOU010000478.1:0-1695 GCA_031366735.1 Candidatus Eiseniibacteriota bacterium | reverse complement strand
AGTGAAGCGAAGAATGCCGAGCATGAACTTTCAGAGCCGGGGCGCCTGCTCCCGGTGTGCGTAGGTGTTGCGAATCAACCACAGCCGCTCACCCCATCCCGTTCAGACCGCCACTCCATGCTCGCGCAACACCTCGTTCAGGGATGTCTTGCGATCCGTACTCTCGCTCCGAGTCCCGATGATCAGCGCGCAGGGCACGCCGAACCTGCCTCCCGGGAAATGCTTGGGACGGTACCCTGGAATGACCACGGCCCGCGGCGGAACCACGCCGCGCATCTCGACCGCGTCGGCAGTTCGCACATCGACAATCACGGTCGATGCCGTCAGCACCACGCCGGCCCCGAGCACAGCGCCCGCGCGCACCCGGACGCCTTCGACCACGATGCAGCGCGAGCCGATGAAGCAATCATCCTCGATCACGACGGGTGCGGCCTGCGGCGGCTCCAGCACACCACCGATGCCGACACCGCCACTCAAGTGAACCCGCGCGCCGATCTGCGCGCATGAACCCACCGTGGCCCATGTGTCGACCATGGTGCCTTCGCCCACCCGCGCGCCGATGTTCACATAGCCCGGCATCAGGATCACGCCCCGCTCCAGGAATGAGCCGTAACGCGCCACTCCAGGCGGCACCACGCGCACCCCCGCGGCTTCGAGGCCGCGCTTGGGCGGCACCTTGTCGAAGAACTCCATTGGGCCGGCGGTCCAGGTTTCCGAGACATGCATGCGGAAGTACAGGAGGATCGCCTGCTTCACCCACGCGTGCGTCACCCACTCGCCGGCTGGGTCTGCGGGCGGCGAGGCCACGCGCAGGTCGCCAGCGTCGAGCGCAGCGACGGCGCCCTCGACCGCACCACGCAGCTCCTGGTCCTCCAGTCCGCGCGTGCCGCTCCAGCCTTCACCAATGGTGGTTTCCCAGCGTTCGAACGGATAGTCGCTCACACGCCACCTGCGGGCATTGCGGTCAACCGCTCCAGCGCTTCACGACACTGCGCGAGCGTGGGCACCAGCGCCCAACGCACGAATCCCTCGCCACCCGGGCCAAGATAGGACCCGGGCGTCGTGACGATACCGAGTCGCAACAACTGCTCGACGAAGGCTTCGTCGTTTCCGCCCGGTGCCCTCATCCACAGATAGAAAGTGGCCTCGCTCGCCTCCACCTTCCAACCCCGCCGTGTGAACTCGGTCATGAACAGCGCACGCTTCTCGCCATACTTTTCGCGCTGCGAGGGCGTGTGCGTGTCGTCGTTCCACGCCGCAATGGCAGCGTCCTGGATGAAGTCGGGCGTCGCCGTGCCCGCATTGGGACGGAAGCGTCGGAGCGCATCGATCAGCCGCGGGTCCCCCACCATGAACCCGCTGCGATAGCCGGTCATGGCGCTGCGCTTGCTCAGGGTGTAAAGCGCAATCACATTCTCGAGCCCGTGCTCCAACAGCGAATGCGGTGGCCCGCTCTCGAACCACAGGTCCGCGTAGGCCTCGTCGCTCACCACCCAGAAACCGAACTCGCGCGCCTTGGCCACGATCCTCGCGCCCGCCTCGCGTCCGATCACCGCGCCGGTCGGGTTATGGGGTGAGTTGAGCCACAGCAAGCAGGTTCGCTTCCAGACTTCATCGGGCACGCGATCCACTTCGGCAACTTGAATGACCCCGAGGGGACGTGTCGCATCCACGGCGAGAAGCTCCAGGAGCTCC
>JANLOU010000430.1:0-3074 GCA_031366735.1 Candidatus Eiseniibacteriota bacterium | reverse complement strand
CTCTCACCCCGGCTCGCGCTGGGCGCCAATCTCAAACTCGCCCAACAAACCGTGGAGGATTTCAGTGGCGGCGGGTTCGGCTTCGACCTGGGTGGCCACTTCGCGCTCACTCCGACACTCCGCCTGGGTGCCGCCGTGATGAACCTCGGAGGGCCGGCGATCCAGTTGCGCCAGACTGCCGAGACCTGGCCCACGCTGATGCGGGGTGGGCTTGCGCTGAGCTTGTTCGGAGGGCGTGGCCTGGTGGCGACCGAAGTGGATCAGTCCAAGGGGCTGGGTGCGCGATTCCACGCGGGTGCCGAGTACTGGATCCAGAACGGCTTCGCGCTGCGCATGGGGGTTGACGACTCGCATGGAACTGGCGGCCTGAGCTATCGCTTCACCCCGCAGTATCAACTCGACTACGGCGTCGCCGATCATCCGCTCGGCATGACACATCGTGTCGGGATCGCCTATCGCTTCGGAGGCTTCTTCGCGAGTTCGGCTGCCGAACCGTCGGTG
This sequence comes from Candidatus Eiseniibacteriota bacterium, assembly GCA_031366735.1. Classification (GTDB taxonomy): domain Bacteria; phylum Eisenbacteria; class RBG-16-71-46; order RBG-16-71-46; family RBG-16-71-46; genus CAIXRL01. The sequence goes on along the minus strand of JANLOU010000430.1, from coordinate 2,573 downwards.
TTCTCGCCCACGGGGGATCACGCCGTGACGAAAATCTCGCTCAACGCGCGCACCAAGGCCGCACCGCAGAGTTGGACGCTCGATATTCTGGACAAGTCCGATGGGCTGGTGCGTCGTTTTGGGGGGCAGGGCCAGCCGCCGTCCCATCTGCAGTGGGATGGTAAGGATGAGAACGGCTTGCCGCTTGCCGATGGCAGTTACCGCTACAGCCTGGTTGTGCGCGACGCGGTCGGTCGCGCCGTGGTGGGGCCGGCACGGTTCGTTGAGATCTCGACGGTCGGGCCGCAAGGGACGGTTCCGCTGGTGCCGACCCAAGCGAGCGGGGAAGAGCGATGAGCCGGGCTGCCCACGCTGCATCCGCGCCGGGGCTCATGTTGGGCACGCTGACCTTCGGCCTTGCGCTTGGCGTGTGCGTCCCGTTGGCGAACGCCGAGGCGCGTCGTGGCTCGGAGCCGAGCGTCGTGACCCCCTCGTGGAAGGAACTCGGCGACGCATTCGAAGCCTCTCGCTTCCTGCCCGGGGCCGCGCGTGTCGAGGCGTTGAAGTCGCTCGAGGGATCGCTCGAACCCATGTTGAGGAGCGGCCCCGATGAGGACCAACGCGCGGCGGCTCGATTCCTATGGGGGCGCTTGCGCCAGGCGCAGGGCGATTGGAACTCTGCGGCCGATGCGTTCCGCACCGCGGCGGATGCAGCGGGTAAGGGTCCATTCGCGGATGACGCGGCATTCGCCGCGATCGAAGCCCTTGAAGCGGATGGCCGCGACGGGGAAGCGTGGCGGGAGTGGGCCCGGTGGGAGAAGCGCTTTCCATCCAGTCCACTGATGCCATCGGCGCGACTCGCCCAGGCCTGGAACGCATTGCGACGCGGCGAACCGACCGAGGCCGGAAAGTTATTGGCCGCGCTGGCCGTGTCCTCGCCGTGGCTTGCAGGAGAGCCCCGCTTCACGCAGGCGCGCGCGACCTGGCTGCATCTGTCGGGCAAGAACAGCGAGGCTCTCGCATTGTTGGGGCCGCATCCCGAAGGTGCGGCCGGCTATTTACGGGCGCTCTGCCTTGCCGAGGACGGTCAGTTGCTCAAGGCCGCAGGCGCATTCCAGGACGCGGGTGAACGCATGGGGCCCTCCACGCTCGCCGATCATGCGCGGCTCGCGAAGGCCAACACTTTCCTGGCGGCGCGTGATTATCGCAGTGCGTGCGAGGAGTTCGCGCGTGTCGCGGTGCGAGCCACGGATCCCACCGTGCGCGCCGAGGCGGAGTTGCGCGCGGCGGGCGCGGTGTTCCTCGCAGGCCGGACGGATTCCGCACTGACGATGTTGCGTGGGGTTCTCGAGCGGCACGACGGCACCGATGTCGCGGCGCGCGCGCAGTTCCTGCTCGGGGAGGTGCTGGTGTCGCGCGGGCATCACGAGGAAGCCATCGTGGAATACAACCGCGTGCTCACCCGGTACTTCCAACATCGGGTCGCCGCAGCGGCGCAGTACCGGGTGGCGCGCTGTCTGGACGCCATGGGGCGACGCGCCGACGCGACGGGAAGTTATCAGGCGGTGGTCGCGGGCTATCCCCTTGAGCCTGAAGCTCCGGCGGCTGCCTATCTCGCGGGCGTGGGACTGCTCCAGCAGAACAAACCACGCGCTGCGATCCCCTATTTCCAGATCGTGCTCGACCGCTATGCGCGTCGCGACGGCGGGGGGCGGGTCGTCTTCGCGGTGCCCGAGCATCAGGAACTGACCGAAGCAGCGCTGTGCATGTTGGAGTACAGCGGGCATGTTGCCGGTGATCTTGGCCAGCTCTCGGGTGCGCCTCATCTTCTGCTTCATGCACTACCCCCAAGTCGTTCGCCATGGCGGGCATACGCGCTATTGGTGGACGCTGATGCCTCGGCTGCGCAGGGCCGCCATGCGGAAGCTCAGGCCACGCTCGAGAAACTCGCGCTCGACTTCCCGGAGCATCCGGTCGGCGCAGCGGCGACCAAACTACTGGCTTGGACCTATGCGCGCCAAGGTCGCGACAGCCTGGCCGTCGCCACCGAGGAGAAGTTGCTCGTGCGCTGGGGAGCGAGCGGCAACGAGACACTCGTGAGTTCGGCATTCCTCGATATCGCGCATTCTCGATTCAACCAGAAGCGCTATCGCGAGGCAGCGAGCGCGTACGAGGACTTCCTGCACCGCTGGCCCGCGCACCCCGCGCGGTTCGCGGCGCTGTATCAGGCGGGGCTCTGCTATCTGCGTCTCGACCGCGCGGGGGATGCCGTGGATCGGTGGGAGACCTTGGTGCGGGACAGCGCCACGGTTCCGCTCGCCGAGCGCGCCTGGGCCCGAGCAGGGGATGTGTACTTCCAGGCCGAACGGTACGAAGCGGCGAAGCGTTCCTATCAGGGGCTGCTCGAACACTTCTCCTCGAGCCCAGCGGCAGGGCTGGCATCGCTGCGGCTCGCGCAATGCGAGTACAACGCGGGTCACGATGCGGTCGCGTTGGAGGCTTTCGCGTCCACGGTCGAACATTATGCGGGCACGCCCTACGCCCGTGAGGCGCAGAAGGGAACGGAGCTGGCGCTCTATCGCCTGAGCCAACAG
>JANLOU010000398.1:0-5392 GCA_031366735.1 Candidatus Eiseniibacteriota bacterium | reverse complement strand
ATGCGCCTTGCTTCTGTGCGAAGCGGTCGCGAGTCGGAGCTTCTAAGGATGAAGCATTGAAGGCACACTGCCTTATCCGAGAACTCAAGCCAGTTCCGTGCCATCAATCTGACTTTTCAGCCAGAACTTCTTACTTCAATACTGACACGCGGGTTGGGCGGTCATGGCAGTTACCCCGGGAGCTTCGGTCCGAACGCAAACTCCGCATTCCCGGAAGAATGTACACGCCTTTGAGCGCAAGAACTTCCACGGGGCGCCCCGGCTATCAATCTCCTTTGTGCACCTGCATGTGCCAGGTGAATCCGGTGCGCAGTTCAAGCCCATGCACCTCGCCCGCGTCGCTGGTCTTGACTGCGGCATCCATTGTCAGTCCTTGACGCGTCTGCCAGACGATCCCAGCCAGCAGCCCTCGCACCGCTTCCTCGTCGCCTTCACGCTCCCACGAAAGTTCGCCGACCGGCCGCACCGGCCATGTTTCGGGCCCCTCGAGGATCAGCGTGACCACTCGCTCGGTGAGCTGCTCCTGTGTCCGGGCCAGTTCTGCGTTGAAGTGCAGCATGGTTCGCGTGGCCGACAGTGGCTGGCTCACGATCAGCCCGATCCCGAAACCCGCGTGCGATTGCCCGCGGGAGGGGAAGAGCACCGACTCCTCCGAGGCAATGCTCGGACCCTTCTTCTCTTGCAGCACCCCCTCGCGCAACACCTTCTTCAGTGAGAACGCGGCACCTGCGAGCAGCGGCGAGACGCCGTCGGGTTCGGGGTGCATGAGCATCACACCCTGGCCCTCGAACACGAACTCGAACCCCGAGCCCGTGCCGTAGTTGAGGGTCACCTGTGGAACGACCAACGATCGCTCACTCCCCAAACGCGCATAGGAAAGTGGGCTGAACTCGAGTTCGAAGAGATGAGCATCCGCAACAACAGCATCGGTTCCGTCGAACGGACGGTACGCCTGCGCGGGACGCACGGGGGCCAATGCCAGCAAACAGCAGACTACGAACAGGACTCGGCGTGCGATGTGACCGGGCTTCGGGGTGGCCGGATTCGGCCTGGGGCCCATAGGGTGACCAGTTGCCATCTGCCCTCCGTGGGAAAGGGTTGGAAGGGGAAACCTGCCTGCGTAGCGACGCTAAGCAAGGAGTCTGCCATTGCCCGGGGCAGAGTACGGAAGGCTTCCGGGTGTTACTTTGGAAAACCTACGCGGCACCCGGCGGAAGCCCGAGCGTGCACAGAGTTCTGCACAAGGGAGGCGTGATACCAATGCTCTCAGTACCAGAACCGCTGAGATTGATGGCCGTTCTCGCCCATCCGGACGACGAGTCATTGGGATTCGGGGGAACGCTGGCCCGCTATTCCGCCGAGGGAGCCGAAGTCACGGTCATCACCGCGACGCGTGGTGATGCTGGCCGATTCCGGGGCGAGCGCGATGGCCCGAACCACCCCGGCCCCGAGGGGTTGGCGAAGATCCGCGAGGAGGAACTACGCGCCGCGGCCCGCGAGCTGGGCGTGAAGGATCTGATTCTGCTTGGCTACCGCGACGGAGCGCTCGACCAAGTGGATCCGCGCGAGGCCGTGTCTCGCATTGCCGCGTGCATCCGAGCCGCGCGTCCGCAGGTAGTACTGACCTTTGCGCAGGACGGGGCGTACGGGCATCCGGACCACGTCGCTATCTCGCAGCTGACCGGCGCGGCCATTGTCGCGGCCGCGGATGCGCGCTTCGAGTTCGTGGGTGACTCGCCGTCCCACGAGCCGCACGCGGTCTCGAAGCTCTACTACATCGCGTGGAACGCCGCCGCGTGGGATGCATACCAGGCCGCGTTCAAGAAACTCGTCTCCGTGGTGGATGGCGTGGAGCGCCAAGCACTGCCGTGGCCTGAATGGGCGCTCACGACTGCAATCGACACGAGCGCGTATTGGGGAACAGTCTGGAAAGCAGTGTCGTGTCACGATTCGCAGATTGCCGCCTACGAACAACTCCGGAGTCTATCCCCCGAGAATCACGAGGCGCTCTGGGGAACGCAGACATTCTATCGCGCGTTCAGCACCGTGAACGGCGGACGCGCGAGGGAATCGGACCTGTTCGAGGGGCTGCGCGGGTGAGGAATGAGCCGCGGGGCGATGCCTAATAGGAATGAGCTGGACGCGGCGAAGGGCGCGTGCTATCCCATGGGTGAAAGGCCGATCCCTGCTCGTTCCTTTTCGGGTGCTGTGACGCAGCCCTAGATCGCGTCACATGACGATGAAGGGGTCATTATGATGAAGAGCAGGTTGATCGTATTGCTGCTTGTCGTTCTCAGCTTCGCCGCTGCGCCTGTAGCCTTCACTGAAGCTCGAGCAGAGGCAAAAGCGAAGCCTGCCAAAGCAAAGGTGGCCGAGCAGAGCCTTTACAATCGCCTCGGCGGCGTCTTCGCCATCGCTGCGGTAGTTGACCACTTCAGCGACGCGCTTGTGCAGAACCCGATCGTGGGAAAGACTTCGCAGAACCCAGCCCTGCGGGAATGGCACACGAAGAACTTGGGCAGGTTGCCGGGCCTCAAGTTCATGCGCACCTTGTGGGTTTGCGAGGTCACGGGCGGGCCATACAGATACTCGCCAACAAAGCCTGGCAAAACTCATTTGGGCCTTGAGGAGGCGCATCGTGGCCTCAAGATCTCGCCGGCAGAGTTCGACGAGGTGGCGGCCGAGTTGGGGCGCAGCCTCGACTTCGCCAAAGTGCCCGCGCGTGAGAAGGGAGAAGTCCTCGCCGCCTTCGCAGCGCACAAGAAGGAAGTAACCGCAGGCTACCAAACGAAGTGATAATGGCTGGCTTGCGCTAGGTTCCAAGCGGCGCTGCATTCATTGCGAGCGGCGGTCCGAACCGACGGGCCCGCCTCCGGCGGGCCCGCGGTTCAATCTGGGCGGTTATCCAGACATGACGCCGGCCACTGCTCAGCTTGCGAGCGGCTCGCGCCAGCAGTGGCTCTGTATCGAGCGGGTGCTACACGACATGAGCCGGAGCCTGACCACATTCGACCGCACCGTCGCCACGCTCAACTTGAATGGTCGCGTGTTCGATTCCTGTCGGTGTGCACCTCTCGGATGACAGAACCACAGTCCCGCGCTCGTCCGAGTTCTTCTCATCTGGAACCTCGGAGACTATTCGCAATTACATTAGGTAGGGTTATCGGCTCTGCTGCACGACAGACTTGGCGGTCTCGAAGCTCTACATCGCATGGAGCGCCAAGCCCTGCAATGGCCGGATTGGGCGATCACAACCGCGATTGATACGAGCGCCCATTGGGTGACAGTGTGGAGAGCAGTGTCGTGCCACGACTCGCAAGTCGCGGCCTACGAGCAGCTGTAGCGTCTATCCCCTGAGTATCACGAGGCGCTGTGGGGCAAGCAGACCTTCTATCGGGTGATGAGCACGGCGAACGGCGGACGCGCACGTGAGACGGACTTGTTCGAAGGGCTGCGCGGGTGAGTCGTGGTGTGATGGGATGCAATGCCGTCAACAGGCACAACCCTCACTTCCCGCCCACCGCGTTCAACACATCCTCCATTTTCGCTCGGTCCTCGTGCGTCTTGCTCACCTTCGCGTAGATCACTTTTCGCTTCTCGTTGATCACGAAGGTCGAGGGGTGTGAGGTTTCGTGTTCGGCGTTCCAGCGGAGTCCATAGGCATTCGTGAACGAGTAGTCGGGGTCGAGCAGGATGCGGAAGTGGCTCGGATAGTCCTTGCCCTTCACGAACTCCGCGGCGCGCATCGCCAACTCCTCGGCCGGTCCAGGATAAACGAATAACACGGTCGCTCCAGTTTGCTTCAACTCCTCTGCCTTGCCCAGGAACTCACCGAACTGGACCGTGCAGATGGGACACTGGTACCCGGGGTAACCACGCAGCACGACCAACACCACCGGCCCAGCCTTGGTGAACTGGGCCAGTTCCACCGGCCCACCGCCGAGCTCGCTCAGCGTGAACGCTCGGGCCTTCTCGCCGACGGCAGGTGGCTTGGCCATCCCTGAAGCCGAGCAGGTTCCCATGCCGAGCATGCCGACGAGGGCAGCCGCTGCCACTCCCGTGCTCAACAACCGTAGTCCGTGCGCGTGATTCATTGGCTCGCGTCCCCTTGGGCTGCCTTCATCCGCCGTGAAGCTGGCCGCGTGGCCAGCCATTTCATCGGGTCGCACCGAGTACGAGAGCGGCGGCGGGTGTGTGACTCGGCGTCAGTACATCAGCGCATAGGTCAGCCGAAAACCGTGGCCGGGCTGCGGCAGGAAGTCCTTCACGACCGAGAGTTGGTCTCGGTAGTCACGGTCGAGCACATTGTCGCAGTGCATGCTCAGGTGATGCACGAGCCCACGCTTCGAGATGCGGATACCGGCGCCGACATTGAGCACGCCATAGCCTGAGGTCCGCGTGTCACCGTCGCCCAGACGCGTCTGGTTCGCCGCGAACCGACCTTCGGCGGTGGCCATCCACATCGCGTCCTGGTATGTGGCGCGCAGTAGCCCGCGCAGCGGCGGCGTGAACGGCTGCACCGCGAGCGCGAGCATGGCGCGCTCGACAATATGCTGGACATGGAACGGAAGGCGGCGCATGGCGGATCTCCGGAGGGCTTGGCTATCCCAATGGTGCTGAAAATAGGTTGGGACATTATCAGAAGTCAGGGCGTGGGCGGAGGCACGGACTCGCTTGGCCGCGAACCAGGTTTTCCGGGCAGCAGCAGCGCCGCGAGCGACGCGATGACCATTGCAGTTTCGTACCACACGGCCGCGCGGCGATGCGATGCCACGTCCGCACTCGATGCGAGCAGCGCGCCGAGCACGGAGATGCCGAGCACGCCGCCGAGGTATCTCGAGGTGGAGAGCACGCCGCCCGCCATCCCCGCCTGGCTCCGGTCCACGGCGCTCATGGCAGCAGACTGGGAGGGCGATGTGGCGAGACCCAGCCCCGCCCCGACGAGGATCAACCCGGGAATCGCGTCCGCCGGCACCTGGAGCTTGGAAAAATCCGCGATCACCAGGAGCCCCGCCAGCGAAATGAGGCAACCAAGGAAAGCGGTGAGGCGCGCGCCGAAGCGCTCGGCAAGACGTCCGCCCAGCGGCGCGAAGAGCACCATGGCGACCATCATGCCGATGAGCGCCCGTCCCGTGCTCGCGGAGTGGATGCCGCGGACTTGATCGAAGAAGATCGGAAACTGGAACAGCAGCGTGTACATCGCGAGGTTCTGGAGTCCAAGCACGGCGTTGCCCGCCGCGAATTCCCGGCGTGCGAACATTCGGACGTCCACCACCGGAGCGGCGGCGCGCCGTTCCCAGGCGACGAAGGCCGCAAGCAGGATAGCGCCCGCAAGAGCGAGCCATAGAGCGCCCGCGCCCTTCATGCGGCTCGCCACCACCAGCGCGGTGAG
>JANLOU010000396.1:0-1521 GCA_031366735.1 Candidatus Eiseniibacteriota bacterium | reverse complement strand
CATCAGCGCGACATAGCTCGTATCACCCGCGACATCCATGACCGCAGTGGCGTCGGGCCGCAGCACAGCCTGTCGCGCGAACAGCGCGAAGATGTTCCGGTCGAGGTCCTCTGCGTAGGCAGGTGTCATCGGGGCTGCGGTGACGCGCCGTCCTGGTCCAGTGTCATCTCGGTCATCGTCTGCCGGAATCCGAAGCTGCCAAATAGCGCCTGCGCCGCTTTGTTCTCGGTCATTCGCCAGAGCACCACCTGCGACATTCCACGGGAATGAATCCACTCGATCGCCGCGCGCGCGAGCAATCGCCCCGCACCCTTCTGCCGAACACCCTCGAGCACGTAAACATCATGGATGAACCCGCACGGCCCGCGCAGGTCGCGCCAACTGGTTCCCTCGATGCTCGCGAAGACATACCCGACGACTTCGCCCGCGTCCTCGGCAACCATTACCAGCGTGTCGGCATCCGCAAGTTGCGAGATTAGGAAGCGGCCATAACCCGCTTCGGGCTTGTCCGTGAGCAAGAAGCGTCGCGGATCGGCGGTGTGGTGCTGCCGCATGAGTGCGGCGCCCATCGGACCGAGCGCGGAGTTGTCTGACTCGACCGCGGGACGGAGCGTGATCATCGCGTGGAGAGAATAGCGGGGATTGGGTGAGGCGGGAATCGCCCGGCCAGCGCGGCGCCCGACAGGTACGCCCCCTCGATCCCGCCGGCGGCGTGGAATCCATCCCCTGCGACACCGAGCACCGCGTTGCCGTCCAACAGGGCAAGCAGTGGGCTCGTGAGCCCTGTGCCGGAGGCGACGCGGGCGTTTCTCCAGATGTGGGATTGCACAAGCTCGGGGGCGTTGATCCACTCGCCGTGCAGTGCGGCGGCTTCTTGCAGCAGCGCCCGTGTCCATGACTCCTCGGCATCGCCGAGATGGTCTTGCGAATATTTCGCGCGCGCCTGGATGACGAGCGTGAGTCGAGGCTCCCCTGCGCGCTTGCTCGAGTCATGCAGGATCGCCTGCATCGACTTGCTGCCGCTGGGGTAGCTCGCCTCCCATGACGGCGCGGCCACGTTCACGGGATAGCGCGCGATCACGGTCAGGCACGGCAGCATGCGAACCAATTCGAGTAGCGGTAGCAGCGGGGCAATCGCGGGATCGACCGGGGCCATCGCGCGCAGCAGCGCGAGCACCGATGGCGCGGGAATCGCGAGCGCCAGGGCTTGCGCGCGCAACCGTTCGCCCGAGGACAGCGCGAGCTCCCATGCCCGCTCGTCAGCGGCGCCCGGCTGCGCCACGAGCGCGAGTGCCTCGACCCGGGCTTCGAGACGGATGTCGAGGCCGTTCGCAAGATGCTTCGCGAAGCGGTTCACGCCGGCGGCAGGCGCGATGCGCTGCTCGAGCCCTGAGAACGCGTCGGGCTCACAGGGAACGCCATGGCCCTCACGCACTCGTGGCCAATCTGCGAGCTCCGAGTCTTCCCTCGCGGCGGCGCACTCGGCGAGGAAGCGGTCCGAGCGCCCATGCAGGAATGCGG
>JANLOU010000392.1:0-2451 GCA_031366735.1 Candidatus Eiseniibacteriota bacterium | reverse complement strand
GGTGAGGGTTTCGATGAGCACGGCCGTCTGCACGGTCATGTGCAGCGAGCCCATGATCTTCGCGCCGGCGAGCGGGTTCTTGCCCTTGTATTCGACGCGCAGCGCCATGAGGCCCGGCATTTCCTGCTCGGCCAGGCGAAGTTCCTTGCGCCCGAACTCCGCCAGGGACAGGTCAGCGACCTTGAAGGCCGGTCGGTCGAGCGCGTTGATGGTGACGGGACGTGTTGTGGTTGCCATGAAAAGCCTCTTGGAAGACGAACAGCGTGACGGTCGAACAGGAAACGACAGGACGAGATTACTGCGATATGCGAACGGCCCGGGCAGTGAACAGCGAAGGACCCTTTGCCTGGGGATCTGGTGCCAGTGGCACGATGCGCGGGTCACGAAAACCCACATCGTCGAACCATGCGGTGAGCTGGTCCTCGCCGAATCCCAGCCAGAGGTGCCCCATGCCAGCGCGATACTCTTCGCGCTCATGGGGCAGCATGTCGACAATGAGCACGCGGCCGCTGGGCTTCAAGACCCGCGCTGCTTCGCCGAGCACCAGGGCGGGATCGACGACGAAGTGCAGGACGAGCGAGAGCACGGCGACATCGAGCGAGGCATCGTCGATGGGCAGGTCCTCGAGCCGGCCGCTGCGAAGGTCGATGTTATTACGCGCGCCGAGCCGTTTGCGGGCGGCAGCGAGCATCGCGCTCGATTCGTCAACGGCGATGACCGAGCCGACAAACGGCGCGAATGCGGCGGACGTCTGTCCAGTGCCGCACCCCAGGTCGCCGACCGTCCACGAGGGGTCCAGCAGCGCGGCCAGCGGCGTGACGTCGGCAGTGGAGCCGTACAGGTCGGCGCGCACCTTGTCCCACTGGCCCGCGCGGGTGGAGAAGAACGACTGCGATGTGGTGCGTCGTTCGTGCAGCACGCGCTCGGCGCGCACGCGATCCTGGCGCGCCAATGGTGTGGCGCTCACCTGGTCGCGGACGAGGTGCCAGAGTCGTCGCGCGTCGGGGTCGAGTGCCGAGCCCGGCATGGCGTAGCGCCTGCTGGTGCCATCGGCGCGTGCCGTGACCCACGATTCATCCGAAAGCGTCTTGAGGTGCCGGCTCACGGTGCTCTGAGGCAGTTGGAGCGCGGAGCACAGCTCGCCAACCGTGAGCTCGTGGCGGTCGAGCAGCAGGAGAAGCCGACTCCTGGTGGGGTCGGCGAGCGCCGAGAGGCGGTCGAAGATGGGGCGGGCTTTTATCATCCGTATATCCGGATGAAAGGTTACACAACGTAACGGACCAGTCAAGGGGCGGATGCCGCGAGTGTCACGAGACGAATGGTGTCGTCCACCGGGAGCTGCTGTTCGCGCTGCAAGCGCCCTCGCAGTACCTCTCCCTCGATGCGCAGTTCATCCGCCTCGCCCGACTCGAACAGCGGCCGCAGGTGCGGATGCTGCAGGTCGGCCGTGACCTTGATCTCGCTACAGGAATCGCTCGGCGCCGATCACCGCGCAAAGTTTCGGCGTGAGCACCTTGATGGCGACTTCGCGATCGTGCTTGATGTCGTGCGCGAGGTACACGGTGGCCATGCCGCCGGCGCCCATCTCGCGCACGATGCGATACCGGTCGGCCAGCGCGGCAGTCACTCGTTCGATGGACGTCCTCGTGGTCTCATCGCTTGTCCGACTGGGTGCGTCGGAACTGCTCGAGCCAGTGCTGCATCACGACGATGCGTACGCCCGCCGGGACAACGGGCTCGGTGACGACCATGCGACCGGAGGTGCGGTCCACATCCCACGCGGCGCCCATCTGCGGAACTTGCAGGAGCACTTCATTCGCCCCGACGAGAAACGCCGGACCTGGTGTCACGTGCACCGCGTGAATGGTGGACGCGTCGATGCCTTGGAAATAGATGGTGCGACCGTCACCGGACCACCGCGCACGTTGCCCGCCGCCGCTCGAGATCTTCCACTGCCCGCCGGCATCGGCCCGGGGAAAGCGCCGCACATGAATCTCCGGTGACCCCGACTCGAGGGACGTGAACGCGGCCCACTGGCCATCCGGGGAGATGCTCGGATCATACTCGCCCCACTGCGCGTGCAGATAGGGGTGCGGTGGTGCCCTGGTGAAGGGATTCACGATGTCCACGCTCCCACCCCCGACGTTTGCCCCAACGGTGCGTGCCGCCGTGGCACTGAAAAGCACCAGGACGCTGTCAGAGGGCCAGGCACTCGCATGTTGATCACTGGGCGCGCGCAGCACCGCGACAGCCGGTGCGCTGCGATCCACTGGCTGAATGAAGACATCTTCCGCGTCGGTGGCCGGCCCTTCGGCGGAGAACGCGAGGCGTGTTCCGTCTGGCGACCACACCGGCGCATGTCCGCCGCCTTCCTGCGTGAAGCGAGTGAGTGTGCCGAGCGCGAAATTGTAGATCGACGTCTGCCGATTCACGCCGCGAGCCGAGCCAATC